>JBDUBZ010000082.1:0-11935 GCA_040003745.1 Terriglobia bacterium | reverse complement strand
TGCCATCCAGCCTTCCCCCCACAGTGACCTGATAGGGAATGTGCGCCAGAGTAATTCCATTCATGTGAGTGAAATACTCGCGCCACTGGGCTTCCGCAAGAGGGTATTGATACGGATTGGGAAACCACGAATTGAAAAAAGGAAAGAAAGGGTTGTGAAACTGGATGAAATCTTTTAAGATCCACGGGCCGGCCATCAGACAGACAAGAGTGGCGAAGACCGTGACGTTGGCAGCTATCGAACCCCAGCGCACCCTTCGCGACCGGCACACGGCGACAACATAGATCAGTCCGTAAAGGACGATCATGGCGGCAGTAAACTTCGCTGCGTAGGCAAACCCGGCAAGCAGGCCGGCGAGAGGCAGGAAACGGCGATCGTTATCGGCACGCCAGATCTCCAGAGAGTAAAATGCGCCGAAAACGACCACGCCGGTCGCGACATCGACATAGGCGCAGGTGCCGTCCCGGCCCACAACCGGAGCAATGAAGACCAGCAGCGCAGCGATGACACCGGCGCGCGGAGCACCCATACGGCGGGCGTACGCCAGAATTCCGAAGGGCAGGGCAAGCAAAAATAGCAGATGCACCATCGCCGCGGCAGAATGACGTCCAAAAGCGAAGGCCACCAGAAAAAGCATTTCGATGCCGCCGGAAAGACCGGCGTACATCTGAGTGGTGAGCGGGAAGAAGCCACGATGCTCGTAATAGCGAGTCACCAGGCCAACGTGATACCCAATTCCGTCGGGGCTCATTTCCGGCATCATCGCCGACAGCAGGTACAACGCGGAATACACGATGAAGGGACACCAGAAAAGCAGGCGCCAGGCGGTTGAGAGCGGGTTCGGTTCCGGTTCGCTTCGAAGGAGAGGCCGGCGCGCGAAGCGATACCAGGCGGCCAGGATGAGGAGCCCCAGCCCGCCTAAGATCCACGGATAAATCAAATGAACGGCGGCCAGGATGAAAACCAGGGTGCTGACGATCGCCGCGCCCGACAGGAAGGCCAGGAAGCGCCGTTCACCCGTGAGGGACTCGCGCACAACGGACGCGCTGCAACGCGGCGGCTGAGGAAGAGTTTCTGAATTCGTTGGTGCCGCGTCGGCGGCCTGTGCGCATCTAAGAAACCGCAGACCGAGCGCGCGAAACAAAAGGCTTCCCGACGCCCGGCAGAGAGCGTATACGAACGCCGCTGCAAACAGTATGCGGAAGACCATCATGGCGCCTGGCCCGCCTCTTTGCGGAAGCCGATGGAATGCAGAAGAACGCAGAGGCCGCGGCCCTTTTCGGAGCGTGAGGGGTCTTCAGAACACGGTTCGATGTCGAGACTCAGAACGGCCGGGCTCCCGCTCTTGAGAAGAGTTGGATCAACGGGGAACGAGAGAGTGTAGTTTCCCGTGGCGCTTAGCGTTGCGCTGCCTACACGGGAGCCATTGACAAGCATGGCGACATGCTGAGGACCTGTAGTTGCAAGAACTTTGTCAACGGCGGTGATGCGAGCGGTTGCCTTCCAGCCATCGCTATCCATGAGATCGAATTGAACGGACGGATGCTCGCGGGTCCATCGCCAGTCGGCGCCTTCGGAGGGAGGAAGAATATCCCCAAGGATGGATGCCCATGGCATGTCACCTTCATCGGCAGACATGCCAAGTACGGCGGAAATTGGATGGGAAACGGAATGGCTTATGAGATTTCGCTGAGGTGGCGGCGGGAAGCTGATGTCGCCGCCGCAAGCCGTCAGAGACCCGGCGAGCACGACGAGCGCCAATACACGGAGCATATTTGAAAGTCCAGTGTAGCGATCAGAAACCGGATTTTAGAAATTGGGCGGGTTGAAGAGCGCGCGGCGTCATGCGGGCGCTGAAGAAAGCGCCCTTGAAGTAGTCGACCTTGTTGAACCGGACACCGATCGAAGCGCCACCCGCTTTCAGGGGGGCGAGATGGAGTTCGCCGGCGCCCTGGATCACTCCGTCGACGTAATTGCGGAATTCCCTGCCGTCATACACGGCTGCGGCGGTGTACCACCTGCCGAGGGGATGCAGTTTGGTCCGGTCGAGGAGAGCGCGCGAGGCATCGCCGGTTTTAGCGAAGCTGTCGAGACACCATTGATCACCAATGACGCGAATTTCGAAGAGCAGGCGGTTGTCGCTGCCGGCTTCCTGGAGATGAAAGATGCGCTGTTCGGCAGGCCCCGCCGCATCCGGCCTGAAGACGATTTCCCAGGTAAAGGCTTGCGCGCCGGCGAGGGGATGGACATCCAGAAAAATGGCGTCGTCACGGGCGTTAAATTCGATCGCCCGGCCGCGTGATGTCTTTATCAGGTGCGGATGACCGACGAGGGTGGCGGGATGCGAGCCAATGCGGTCGAGGCGGTCGAAGCGCCAGAACTCGGCGACCGGTGCGGCGGTCAGCAAGAAACCAGGCAGGAGCAATGTAAGAAAACTCAGGTTTAGCTTGAACAACCGCTTCATTTGATCATGGTCGGAAACCCTGCGTTGTATTGTTCCGTACCTGCTACACTTATAGAATATTAAATTCAGGTGGCTGGAAAGGGTGCGGCGCCGGCCCGTTTCGCCGCAAAGTTTATATCTTTCAAGACTTATATCTTTAAAATGATAACCACTCAAGACATGCTTACTATCGCGGTCCTGCTGACCGTGGTGCTTGTTGCCCTGCTTTTCCCCGGCGGCCCGGGCACTGGCAAACGGCTGAGACTTCCGATCCCCGGGCGGGCCGGAAACTGGTCGGTTTGACCGGAAGCGTTCCGTAGTGTAATAAGCGACAAAATACAATCGGTTCATGGTGACGCCTCCTATCCGGGTCCTCGTGGCTAAGCCTGGCCTCGACGGTCACGACCGCGGTGCAAAAGTGATTGCACGGGCGTTGCGCGACGCAGGGATGGAAGTCATCTATACTGGTTTGCGACAGACTCCGGAAATGATTGTAAGCGCCGCGCTGCAGGAAGATGTGCAGGTGATCGGCCTGTCAATCCTCTCCGGAGCGCACAACGCCATCGTGCCCCGCGTGATGGAATTGCTGCGAAAAGAAGATATGACAAGCGTGAAAGTTGTGGTCGGCGGCATCATTCCCGACGAAGATGCCAGGGAATTAGAACGGCTGGGCGTCTCGCGCGTCTTTCAGCCGGGCGCCTCACTCGATTCCATCGTGGCGGGCGTTCGCGAAGCGGTTAAGGCAGTTCCGAGTGAATACTAATGAGAAGACAATCGGCGCCAATCGAGGCGCGCGATTTCATGAAGGTGGACATGGACAAGCACCTCAAGATCGCCGTTTTTATCGACTTTGACAATATTGAGATCGGCGTGAAATCGACGCTGCAGCGCGAGTTCGACGTCTCGGTGGTGCTCGAGGCGCTGAAGGAACGCGGCGAGATCATTACCAAGATCGCTTACGCCAACTGGGGCAAGCTGGAGAATTCGACGCGCCAGCTTTCCGAGTACGCGGTACAGATGGTGCAGCGCGACCCGTCGCCCCGTGGAGACAAGAACGGAGCGGACATCAATCTGGCTCTGGATGCGCTTGAGCTCGCCTTCACGCACGATCACATCAACGCCTATTGCATTGTGAGCGGCGACAGCGATTTTATCGCGCTGGTGAACAAACTCAAGCAGTACGACAAGACGATATTTGTGGTGGGCGGCAAGGCGTTCACGAGCACTATTCTGCAGAAGAACTGTCACGAGTTCATCAGCTACGAATCGATGCTCGACGACAGCCGTCCGGCGCGGCCCGCCATGCAGCAGCGACCGGCTGAGGCGCAGCAACACCGACCGGCCGAGGCTCAGGGTGCGCAGGGTGAAAGACAGGGTGAGCAGCGGCAGGCCCTTCCCGCCGGGCAGCATCAGGGCCAGCGTCCGCATGAATCACGTCAGCAGGGCCAGCACCAGCGCAGACCGGTACTCGATCTGCATCAGGCAATGCCGCTGGTGGAGCGTGCGCTGCAGGTTCTGGAGCGGCGCGAGGTTCGTCCTCAGCTGGGATTGCTGAAGTCGACGATGCTGCAGCTCGATTCCACTTTCAGTGAGCGGGCTTATGGAGCGGGATCGTTCACGGATTTCATCGAACGGCTGCGCAAGGGCGATCTGATACAGGTGACGGGCGGCGAAGGCCGTTACATGATTCAGCGCAAACGAAACGGCGCGCCCGAGAAGACCATCCGGCCCGACGAGGCTCTGCCATTCCTGCGTGATGTTCTGGAAAATCATCGTCTGGAGATGGAAGAAGGCTCGACGGCGGAAGAACTCGAAGGCTGGGTCAAGGAAGAGTCGCCCAACTTCGACTGGAAGAATTTCGGATTTCAGGAATTCGGCGAGTATCTGAATTTTGCGCAGGATAAGACCGTGGTGCGCACGGTTCCGGATGAAAGTCAGGGACTGCTGGTGTATCTGGGAGCGGAGTTCCATCCGCCGGCAGTGGCCGAGCCGGAGCCTGCACCGATGCCCGAGGAGATCGACGAAGAACAGGATGAGGCCCAGCCGGTGGTGCCTGGCCAGCCTACGGCGGATGCTCCGCGGGTGAAGAAAGGAACGCGCAAGACGGCAGCGCCGGGTTCCGAAGTGGATGGGAATGTGGTGGCGGCCCCGCGACGGCCCAGGAAAGCGGCGGCTCCGCGAAAACGGAAAGCTCCAGCGGCTTAGTCAGCACCGGCGGGTGGGTCTACAGGATGGTGGGACCGCCAACCACAATGAAAACGTTTCTCCAATTTCACGAAGAGGCGGAATTCTTGAGGGAATCGAGCGGCTCCACACAGATCAGGCAGACCCTTCTCAAGGCAGTGAGGGTTTTTAAACTCTTCAATATTCCTCACTATGTCTGCGGAGGATTCGCAGTACAGGAGCACGGTTATCCCAGATTCACCGTCGATGTGGACATCATCGTTCCCGATGTGGAGTTCGCAATGGAGAAGCTGTCATTGAATGGCTTCCGGGCCAACCCCGGCTCCAAAATGACCGTCACCGACCGAGAGACGAAAGTGGAAATCGATCTTCTTCCGGGCGGGAGAAAATTGGATCCGGGTCCGCTCACTTTTCCGATGCCGATTTCCGTATCCGAACAGCCGCAGCTTCTCGCTTTGGAGGATTTGATCTCCGCCAAACTATCCACATGGATCGGCATGGGAATTCACAGAGCGCAGGATTACGCCGACGTAGTGAAACTGGTTCAAGCAAATCATCTACCGAGGGACTACAACGTCGACCCGCGGATTCTCGATGAGTATCACAAGATTTGGGACGGCCTTCACGCGCCTGAGAAATCTCAATAGAGCGGGCTACGCGTTCACCCGGACAACCGTCAAGCCTTTGGCGTAAACATGGCGAAAGACGTCGGTCAGTCTTTCGGCAGCCCAGAGTTCGAGATCGATGTCGGCGTCCACCGCGGTATTCAGAGTGACCAGAAAATCGTTCTCCCGCACCTTGCAGTTCAGGGAGCGAATGCGCTGTCCGTGGCTGCGGTCGAGGCTGTCGGCGAGGCGCAGCAGAGGCATCATCAATGTCATGGCACGGCGCGATTCCGCATCCATGGGCTGCAGATTGGGATGTTCAGGCGTGGGAAAAGCTTTGCGGTGATAGCGGCACAGGTTGGCGATCAGCTCACGCTCGGTTTTGGTGAAGCCGGGCAGATCGGAATTGACTACAAGGTAATAGGAATGTTTGTGGTGCCGCGTGTCGCTGACGTAGTGACCGACATCGTGAAGATAAGCCGCGGCTTCTAGCAGGCATCCATGGTGCGGAGGGAGCTTATGGGCCGCCTGAAGGCCCGCGAACAGCTCATTCGACAGCCTGGCCACTTTGCGGCCATGACGCAACTGCACCCCATAGTGTTCGGCCGATTCTTCGACGACGGCGCGCTGTTCCGCCGACAGCTGGCTCAACTGGCGGCCGGTTCCGCGGGCCGCCAGATCGGCAATGATGCCGTCCCGCACGCCCGCGGCGGAATAGAAAAGCGCGGGCATGTTGAGGCCTTCAAGAACGGCCAGTAATACGGCTGTGCCCGGGAGGATGATTTCAGCGCGGCGGGGCCCGATACCGGTGATGCGCTGGCGCCCGTTCACGTCGAGAACGCTGAGTTCTTTGAAAAGCTTTCGGATCTGCGGCAGGGTGGCGCGGCGGCGGTCTGCTTCGTCACGCCGGGCCCGCGGAATACGATTGGCAGCCGAGACTACGGCCGAGGCTGTGGCGGAAGTCCCCACCACGCGATCGATGTGAGTGTTGCCGATTCGCTTGATAACCGATTCGATACGCTCTCCGATATATTCCTGGAGGCGGTGCAGGTCGCTCGGGCGCGGTGGATCCGTCCGCAAAAAGAGCTCCTGCAGGCGCAGGGCGCCCAGTGGCTTTGAAAACGCGCGGCCGATGCGCTCGTTTTCGCTGAGAATGATTTCGGCGCTGCCTCCGCCGATATCGATAATGAGGAACTTTTCTTTGGGATGCGGCCAGCGGCCTTTAACGCCCAGCTGAATGAGCCGGGCTTCTTCCTGGCCGGAGATGATCTCAACGTCGGTACCGAGCGCAGCGGAGACCCGCGCGAGAAACTCCTGCTGATTAGAGGCATCGCGAACGGCCGCTGTGGCGACGGCGCGAACTCCGAAGACATCGAGTTTCTGGTAAGTCGCGGCCATGCCGGCGAGCACACCGCAAACCATGTCGATCGAATCCTGACTAATGCGTCCGGTCCGAAAGACACTGGCGCCGAGGCGCGTGACCTGGCGTCCGGAGGCAAGAATGCGCGGCGGCTCGCCTTCGTTGACCTCGGCGGCTTCCATGCGGACGGAGTTGCTGCCAATATCGATGGCGGCGAAGCGCGGCATACCAAGGCTATGATACGAACCGTTTAACAGTGAGGCCGCGAGCGGGCTGGAAAGGACCAGACGACTGCGCGCGCAATCCCATGCGGTCACCTCCCCCGAGATCCACCGCCGGAATCACGCGCCAGCCAATCCGTTAACCTGTTGTATCGTGAGAGAGTTCGTGGGCGCTACCTAAAAAGACCCTCGTCACAGGGCATTTCAACAGAAACTATTCATTGCTTTATGTTGCATTTAGGATGTCCTGGCTGTTGGAACCCTGTTAATGGTTTGTGCATAAAACGGAGAAGCCATGACGTGTTCCGGCGTTGACATCGCCACGGGCCTCCCGATCGAGGTCGAGTTCGGAAAAACGATCACGGCGGTCCGCGTTCTGGAAGAAGCTGTGGAGGATGCGCCGTGGCTCGCGCCTGGGTTCATCGATATCCAGATCAACGGGTTCGCGGGCGTGGATTTCAACGATCCAACCACGTCTTTGGAGGATCTTTCAAAGGCCCTCGAAGCAATTTTGCGAACGGGGGTCACGCGCTGTCTTCCGACTGTGATCACGGCTTCGCCCGAGGATATGGTGGGGTGCCTCGCGAATTTAAGAAAGGCGCGGGAGGAACTTCCACTGGGTGCGGTAATCGCCGGCTTTCACGCAGAAGGCCCTGCGATCGGCGTGGAGGATGGCCCGCGCGGCGCTCATCCCGTCCGCTGGGTTAGGCCTCCGAGCGTGGATGAATTTCGAAAGTGGCAGGAGGTGACAGGAGACGCCATCCGGTTGATTACGCTATCGCCGCACTGGCCCGGAGCGCCGGAGTTCATCGCCACGGTTACGAAAGAAGGGGTAGCCATCTCGATCGGGCATACGGGAGCCTCAGCGGAGGCGATTGCAGCCGCGGTGGATGCGGGCGCAACGCTTTCGACCCACCTTGGCAATGCCGCGCACGCGGTGATGCGGCGGCACCCGAATTATCTCTGGGACCAGTTGGCGGAAGACCGGCTGAGCGCGAGTTTCATTGCCGACGGAATTCATTTAGGGAAGGCCTTCCTGCGCACCGCGTTGCGCGCTAAGTCGGTGCGGCGAACCGTACTGGTAACGGACGCATCATCGCCGGCGGGGGCGGCACCGGGCCGTTACCGGTTAGGTGAACAGGATGCGGACCTTACTGAAGACGGGCGTGTGGTTCTGGCAGGGACGAAGAAGCTGGCGGGCTCGGCGCTGCGCATGAACGACGGGATTATGAACATGGTCCGGCTGGGCGGCCTGTCGCTGCGCGACGCGGTTCAAACGGCCACGATCAATCCAGCGCGGATCATTGGCCTCGAGGGCCGCACCGAAGGGCTGGCTCCCGGACAGTTGGCCGATCTTACGGTGTTCAGAGTAGATGGCGCGATGAAGATCGATACCGTGTACCTCGAAGGCCGGCAAGCCGGCGGCCCCTTTTAACAAGCCCTGCCATAATCGAAGCGTGGATTTCGACTACACTCCCGAGCAGATACAGCTGCGGCGCGAGGTTCGCGAGTTCGCTCAGGCGGAGATTGCGCCCCACGTGATGGAGTGGGATGAGGCGCAGACATTTCCTCTCGAGGTGGTCAAAAAGCTCGGCGGACTGGGATATCTGGGCTCGATTTTCCCCGAAGAATACGGTGGCGCGGGACTGGGTTACGTGGAGTACTCGATCATCATCGAGGAGCTCTCGCGCGTGGATGGGTCCGTCGGAATTATTGTTGCCGCACATACGTCGCTGTGCTCAAATCACATCGCGAAAGCCGGCACTGAAGCGCAGAAACAGAAATATCTGACGAAGCTCACCTCGGGCGAGTGGATCGGCTGCTGGTCTTTGACGGAACCGGAGGCTGGCTCGGACGCGGCGGGCACGCGGAGCACCGCTGTTCGCGACGGTGAAGACTGGCTGGTGAACGGGTCGAAGACTTTCACGACGAACGCGCATTACGCGGATGTCTGTGTCGGGATGGCCGTGACGGACAGGACGGCGGCGCGTCACGGGATCTCGGCGTTCATCTTCGAGAAGAGCACCCCTGGTTTTCGCGCGGGCAAGAAAGAAAACAAGCTCGGTTTGCGGGCAAGCGCGACGGGCGAAGTCGTGTTTTCGAACTGCCGTCTGCCGCCTGACCAGCTGCTGGGGAAACAGGGCGAAGGCTTTGTGGACAGCCTGCGGATTCTCGATGGGGGCCGCGTTTCGATTGCGGCGTTGTCCATTGGGATGGCGCAGGGGGCATATGACGCGGCGCTCAAATACGCTAAGATTCGCCGGCAGTTCGGCAGGCCGATTTCGGAGTTCCAGGCCATTCAGCACAAGCTGGTCGATATGGCGACGAAGATCGATGCCTCGCGGCTGCTGACTTATCGCGCGGCCAGGATGATCGATGCGGGTAAACGGGTTACGCGTGAATCGGCGATGGCAAAATTGTTTGCGTCGGAATCGGCGGTCGAGATTGCGAATGAAGCTGTCCAGATTCATGGCGGATACGGATTTATCAAAGACTATCCGGTAGAAAAGTTTTATCGGGACGTGAAGCTTTGCACCATAGGCGAAGGCACGAGCGAGATTCAGCGTCTGGTCATCGCACGCCAGCTGCTGAAGGACTAACACCTTTGCTGCCGGCCTGAACGCCGGACGGGCGTGTTACGCGAGGCGCGCTACCTGGCAATTCGGCGTAAAAATACGATTTATTTTGGTAGCTTCGAGACAAAATCGAGAAGCGGGAATGCCGCAGAACGCCCCTGCCGGAGGAATTACTTTTGAAGCTCCAGTCGGCGGCCATTTGCTTTGGAAAAGGCGCGCTGACGGGAGCGGTGGGCGTGGCCCCGTAGGTTTGGCGACGATCGGTCGCCGGTAGCGCTGGTCACGGGCGGTTTAGTCCTGCTTGCCATTGCCAGAGGATTGGCGCCTGGGTACGATGTGGCGTCAAACGCATCTTCTGGAAACTGGGACAGGGTCGCGTATGACGTGGGTTCGTTCGTCGGCGCGTCAATTGTGGGCGGAGCGGGTGGCCGAAGAATTGCCCCGAGCGTCAACGGAGAGCCCATCGGCAAATGGAGCCCGGCTTCCGACTGGGGCCAACGCTACAAGCCAAGCCTTGGTCCTATTTCATTTTCCGGGTGGCTCGGAACCGGGCCCAATCCGGGAAGTGCGGGAGGTTCTGCCGCGCTTGAAGCCTGTTTCCGCGAGTCGGCGATGAGCGCTCACGAGCCAGGTTGCCGATTGTAGCCCATTACGGTTCGACGTTCCTCGGGATTTTCGCCTGTGGGCTTATAAGCTCCTACACCGCCAAGGCTGTGTTTATGCTGCTATTCCGGAGCTTTTAAGATTTTCTCGCGACGTTAAATATTCACCCGATAGCAATATGAATATTTGTGCTTTTCCCTGGTAATCTGCAGAAGGTTTATTTCTTTTGGTTACTTCTGAGACAAAATCGTGTATTCTTCTACATTAGTAAGGTGTCGGACTGCGGCTCATGCCGCAGAATTGCGCCGTGCCGGAGGAATATCCCTTGAAGCCGTTACCCCCAGTTAAAGTCACTCTCGATCGATTATTGCAGGCACCTTCCAATTGCGGGGCGGGGGTAGTTAAGCTGATTTCACTGGCCGCGTTGGCGGCTGTGGCGGCGTTTGGGCAATGCACTTACACGGTGACGCCACTAGCGTCGTTCGTGGACAGCGCGCTGCAGGGCGGTATCGCCGTGCAGGTGACGTCGAGCGCTCCCGCTTGCACGTGGACCGCCTCCAGCACAGGGTTTGCCGTTGCGGACACGCCATCGGGGACGGGGAACGGCACGGTCCACTATTCGGTCCCTGCGAATGCCACCGGTGCCGACCGGATTACAGCACTGACGGTCGCCGGCCAAACCGTTACGCTCACGCAAAGATATACCGCCAACACCTTCGGCGACGTGCTGCCCGACAGTTTTTATTTCAATGCCGCCAATCTCATGCGGCAGGACTCCATAACCGCGGGCTGCGCCGCCGTGCCCACTCTGCAATATTGCGGAGAGCTGAATGTGACTCGCCGGCAGATGGCGGTCTTCGTTATACGGACAATCTTCGGCGGAGGGACCGCCGGCAATAATTTCACTTATCCGACCACGCCTTACTTCACGGACGTGCCGTCGACCGACCCCAATTTCAAATACGTGCAGAAGATGCGCGATCTGGGAATCACCGGGGGCTGCTCAGCCACCACCTACTGCCCGGACGCCAATGTGACACGCGATCAGATGGCCGTGTTTATTGTGCGCGCGCGGCTGGGAGCGACGGCAACCTTCACGTTTAACCCGACACCGTATTTTGTGGACGTGCCGGCCGATTATCAGCCGCCGGTGTTCTTTAAATCGATTCAAAAGCTGAAGGAAATCGGGATCACGGGCGGCTGCGCGCAGAACGGCTCGCTGACCAGCTATTGCCCCGCCAGTTTTGTAACGCGCGGACAGATGGCGATCTTCCTCGTGCGGGCAGGTTTCAATGCGCTGTTTACGGCCAATACGCCGCTGCTCTCATCGGTGTCGCCGAATTCGGGAATGCCGGGCAGTTCGGTGCAGGTGACCGTAACGGGCGTGAGCACAAACTTCGTGGCGGGAACGACGACGATCGCGGCGGCCAATGGAGTGACGGCTGGCGCGGCGACGGTGACGGATGCAACGCATCTGAATGTGACGCTGACGATTCCTGTGGGAACGCCGCAGGGTCCGATTTCACTGACTGCGACGACGGGTGCGGAGCAAGCCACGATACCGAACGGATTCACGATCGGGCTGGGCGATCCGGTACCGACGATCACGAGCTTCTCGCCGGCAGCGGGACCGATCGGCACGGCGGTGACGCTGACGGGAACGGGGCTGGTATCGAGCGCAGGAACGCCGGCCGATGTGCAGGTGGCGCTGCAGGGCGGCGGAGTGGTGTCGGCGCCTGTGACGGCATCGTCGGGGGCGAGTTTATCGTTTGTGATTCCTTCGACGGCGACGACGGGGCCGATTACGGTAGCGGGGTCGAGCGGAAGTGTAACGTCGGCATCGGCGTTCACTGTGACGCCTTCGAGCACGTTCTCGGTAGCGATGGGGCCGGGAGCGGCGAATCTGATTGCGGGACAGGCGGCGACCTACACGGTCACGGTCG
>JBDUBZ010000081.1:0-11942 GCA_040003745.1 Terriglobia bacterium | reverse complement strand
GAAATTCGGACCACGCAGAAGATGCTGCGGGCACTGGTCAATCCGGTGGAAGCGGCTTTACTCTCGGCAGAAGACGACGACGAGCCGGAGAGCGAAGAGGAGCGCGCCGCCGTGCAGGATGTCTTACCGGGACTTCGATGTCAGAGCGCGGGTAACCGGTCCCCAATGGTCCTCCTAAATGAACGCTCAGAAATCTCGAACAGCCACTTCGCGGCGAACCTGATGTTTCGCATGGTCTGGGCGTCGTCTGGCTCGAAGCTCTGATCGAGAACATTTTTTCCCCAGTCGCTCATCAAAGGGATCAAGGCGGGTTTAGCCCCCGCCCCTTCAGCGAATCTTCAGCAGCATCATATATGCTGTCTGAGACCTACAAAAGGATTTCCAAATCATGAAATTTCTCCCGATACTCGCCCTCGGCGCCGCAGCCCTTGCCCCCCTGTACGTCTTCGCCGCACCGCCCACCTACAAGGTGCTGACCAAAATCAAAATCGGTGGCGGGCCGCGTTGGGATTACGTTTATGTCGACAGCACGAATCACCGCCTCTATGTCTCCCATGGCACGCAGACGGAAGTCATCGACACCACCACCGACAAAGTGATTGCAACCATCCCGGATACCAAAGGCGTCCACGGCATCGCCGTCGCCAACGATCTCGGCAAAGGCTTCACGAGCAACGGCCAGTCGAACGACGTAACCATCTTCGATCTGAAAACCAGCAAGCCCACCGGCAACGTGAAGACCGGCCAGAATCCCGACGCCATTATTTACGAGCCCGTAACTCACCGCGTCTTCACCTTCAACGGCAGGAGCAAAGATGCCACGGTATTCGACGCCAAAACCGGCGAGGTGATCAGCGCATCCGTCTCCGTTGGCGGCAAGCCCGAATTCGCCCAGGTGGATGGTAAAGGTCACGTCTACGTCAACCTCGAAGACAAAAACGAGATCATCGAAATCAACGCCAAAGACGCCACCGTCGCGAGGCGGTATTCAATCGCCCCCTGCGACAGCCCGAGCGGTCTCGCTTATGACGCGAAGAAAGCCGTTCTCTTCTCCGTTTGCGATGGCAAAGTGATGGTGGTCAGCAATCCGGCAACGGGCAAAGTCATTGCCACCCCCGCCATCGGCGAAGGCCCGGATGGGGTTGCTTTCGACGACGGCTACGCGTTCAGTTCCAACGGCAAGTCTGGCGACATCACCATGGTCGGCGAAGTCAACGGCAAGTATGAGCCGATAGCCACCATCAAAACCCAGCCGCGCGCCAAGAACATTGGCGCCGATCAGACGGCGCACAAGCTATATCTGCCCGTTATCGATCTCGGCCCCGCGCCCGCCCCGAAGGATGGCAAAGCAGCAGCCCCCGCGCCTGTTCCCGACAGCTTCGCTATCCTGGTAGTCGGCCGGTAGTAACATGCAATTCATGCGGGAATCGCTTCTCGACGCAAAACACTAATGCCGGACGCACGGGTTCGGCTCCGATTCTGGGGCGTGCGTGGCTCTACCCCCACGCCCCAGGTTGAAAACCTTATCTTCGGTGGCAACACGTCCTGCGTCGAGGTCCGCACCGCCCGCAATGAGTGCCTCATCTTCGACGCTGGGAGCGGCATCCGCAATCTTGGCCGGCTCCTCATCGAAGAAGCGGCTGGAGCGCCCATTGACGTCAAGCTCTTCCTGACGCATTTCCACTGGGATCACATCCAGGGCATCCCCTTCTTCGCTCCCATCTACGGCCCCCAAAACTCTGTCTCCTTCTATACAGGCGTCGAAGGCCGCATGCTGGAAGAAACGCTGGAAGGCCAGATGGCAAAGCCTTATTTTCCGGTCGATTTCGGACAGGTCGCCGCGAAGCGTAATTTCAACGCCATTGCGCCAGGCGGAGCGGTCGATGCCGGAGGTGTGAAGGTGATTCCGTTCCCGCTGAATCACCCGCAGAAAGCTTCCGGATATCGCATCGAAGCCGATGGCGCCGTGATCGTCTATGCCACAGACTATGAGCACGGAGACCCCGAACTCGACCGGATACTACTCGAATATTCCGCCAATGCCGACGTTCTGATCTGCGACGCTCAATACACGCCGGCCGAATACGAAAAGCACCGCGGCTGGGGCCACAGCACTTGGCTGAACGCTGTCGAGCTTGCCCGCAAGGCCGGCGCCCGCCAGCTCTTCCTCTTCCATCACGATCCCTCGCACGACGATCAGCAGATGCTGAAGATCACGGAGCAGGCCCGCAAGCATTTCGAAAACACAACCTGCGCCTGGGAAGGCTTTACGTCGGATTTCTGATCGGCCGCGTCGTATCACCTTCGGTATTGCTCGTCGGTGACGTACTCCATCCACTCGACAGCCTTGCCGTTCAGCCGTTCCTGTATGGCGATGTGCGTCATAGCCGTAGTCGGCGTAGCCCCATGCCAGTGCCTCACGCCCGGCGGGAACCAGACCACGTCGCCCGGCCGTATCTCTTCTACCGGTCCGCCCTCCTGCTGCGCCCAGCCGCAGCCCGTCGTGACTACCAGATTCTGACCAAGCGGATGTGTATGCCATGCCGTCCGCGCACCCGGCTCGAAAGTAACGCGGGCGCTTTGAACGAAGGCCGGGTCGGGCGCCTGGAAAAGTGGATCGATACGGACCGTGCCCGTGAACCATTCGGAGGGACCCTTAGTGGAAGCCTGCGAGCCAACTCGTTTGATGTCCATGCGTATGCGCTCCTTTCGTAACCGTATCAGACGTATGCCACGGCTTCAGTGCGCCGCTGTCTTACTAACTTTTGACATGAGCAGATCGAGGTCGATGGCCGAACCCATCGCAAGAGATCCCAGCCGATTCGGATGCAGCTTATCGCCCGGTCCTCCTGTCGTGCTCTCTGGAACGAACTCCGCGCGCAATCCGCCGGTCTGCGGATCGAGGGTGGCTTTATCGAAATCGGCAACGCCGTCGAAGAGGCCGCCGGCGCGAATGAAGTCGTTCAACGCCTGCCGCTTCTGATCCTGCTCGGACGACCCGGCTGCGCTGCCCAGGGCCGAGGTCACGGTGGCTCCGATAACTCGAACGCCGGGCAGCGCTGCCCGGATGCGCTTCACAATATCGTTCATGCCGGTCTGGACCGCACTCACCGCGGCGTTCCCGCTGCGGCCGAAGTCGTTGATCCCCTCCAGCCAGATCACAGCCGAGACGCCCGACAGACTGAGAACGTCCCGGTCGAGCCGCGCCGCTGCGGAGGGTCCTCCGGAAGACGGCTTTTCGGGTGAATATTCTGCTGGGCCCAGGATCTGATTCCCGCCGATCCCCGCGTTGACCACCGACACGCGATTTCCGTAGCGAGCGTGCAGCCGGCGCGAGAGGACGTCGGGCCAGCGATCATCGCCATTGAGTGTGGAAGCAGTGCCGTCCGTAATGGAATCGCCAAACGCCACAATCACTGGCGTCCGGGCGGGCGCCGTCATATCGATCGCATCCAGGAAATACCACGACGTAGTGCTGAACGGGAAGGCAGCTTCGCCCTGCTCCTGCCCCCTGGCTCCGGCGCCGGGCGGCGTGATGTAAGACGTTGTCAGCGCTTTGGCGTGCCACGTCATGGGGCCACTCTCGCCCACAACGTGAAAGCTCACGGCGAGTCTCCGGCCCGCGAGCTCCGTCGAGGAAGGATCCCGAACGAAGGGCAGGCTCACCGGATCGCTCCAGGCCATTGCTCCGGGCAGGATGGTGGTTGCCGTCTTGCCTCCAAAAGTAACCGGCCGACTCGTTCCCGGGATAACCGCGGCTCCGCTCAGCTGCAGCCCCGCGAATACCCCGTCGAAGGTAACCGGGCGGGTGCCCAGCGCGTTGGACAAACGAAATCGCGCGCGGCGTCCCCAGAGATCCGGCCGCACGATCAGGCGGAAACTTTGATCGCGCGCGCCGCCTTCGGGCGGATTAAAGGTGAGGCTGAGATTGGGTTGCGCCGATGCGTTCCCGACTGGGTAGGGTCCCTGCACGGACGCCGCCCATGTGGTCACCCAGTTTGGCCCACCTCGTTCAGCAGCGAGCATCCGGCTGGCGGAATCCGCGTGCCAGAGGGCCAGTGCGGCCACGAGCAGGCGGGCAGAATAGGTCCATCGGCGTGGCTCGCGCATGTGGCGAATCAGGGCAGCTTGGTGGCCTGGCGCGCAACCAACTGCCAGCCACTGGACGTCTTGAGAAACACCATCAGCAAGTCGAGATGAACCACTGCACCCGTGGCGGGAGTGAAGTCACCAAGGCTCTTCACGGTGGCCATGTTGCCGTATACATGAATAATCGGCGAGTGCAGTTCGATGTTTTTGGTCACCGCACCGGGCGCGGTGGCGTTGGTAATGGCTTCCGTCTTGTTCTCCCTTTTGGCGCTCGAGTGCGTGTAGAGAAGGTCCGGGTGATAGAGCTTCCCGAGCGTGGCCGCGTCGCCCTTCAACATCGCTTCTTTCCAGGTAGCAAGGGTGGCGATAATTTCTTTTTCGCCTTTGGACGAAGGGGCGTCTGCCGCAAACACGGGGGTGGCGAGCAGGAGGAGCGCTAAAGCAAATTTCATGCCGCGATTATATCGGAGCAAGGCTGGCGTCTCTGAGTTCGGCGATAGGCAGCGAGACGATCTCGCCATCCACGCCGCCAATGACGCGCGCGGTATGTTCATAAGCGATCGGATCGCCGGTGACGAAATGCGTGATCGTTCCGGTCGCCGTGCTCTCGGCGTCTCCCAGCGTTTCGCGGACGGATTCGGCGGTGACAGACGCGCTCGACACCAGTTCCACGCCCGGCCCCAGGACGCGCGACAACACGGGTGCGAGCACAGGATAGTGGGTGCAGCCGAGGATCAGCGTATCGATATCGGGGTGTCCGGCGAGGTAATGGCGGGCCACCAGTTCGGCTTCGGGAGAATCCGCCAGATCCTCTTCAACCAGATGGACGAAGAGCGGGCAGGCGCGGGCCCACACCGTCAATCCTTTCGCTTCGAGGCGCTGCTGATAAGCCTGGCTCGCGATCGTGCCTTTGGTCCCGATGACGCCCACGCGGCCGGACCGGGTGGCGCGCAGGGCCGCTTCGACGCCGGGTTCAATGACCCCCCAGATCGGCAGCGGAAATTCGCGCTGCAGATCGGCGAGCGCAACCGCGGTGGCCGTGTTGCAGGCCACGACTATGGCTTCGGCGCCGCGCGCAGCGAGGAACGAGGTGATCTCACGCGCGAATTCGCGCACCATCGCGGCGGGCTTGCGCCCATAAGGTACGCGAGCCGTGTCGCCCAGATAGAGGAATTCGCGATGCGGCAGCGCGCCGCGCAGGGCCTTGAGTACGGTGAGCCCTCCTACGCCCGAATCGAAGACGCCGATCGCTTTCAACTCTTGTCTCCGTACTCTCCGGTGATCAGGCGGGAGCCGCGGTTATGCGTGGAATAGTCATAAGCCCACTTGAACAGGATCACTACGCGATTCTCAAATTCGACGATGTACAGGAGGTGAATAAACAGCCAGGCGAGCCAGGCGAGATAGCCGGAAAAGCGGAAGGGTCCGATCTCGGCTACGGCGTGATTGCGGCCGATGGTGGCGAGGCTGCCTTTATTCCAATAGTGAAAAGGCGGCGGGTTTTTATGCTGGAGACGTTGCGAGATCAGTGTGGCGGCGTACTGTCCTTGTTGGATGGCGGCGGGGGCAACGCCGGGGACCTGGACGCCATCGCTGGCGATGTGAGCAAGGTCGCCTACGACAAGGATCTCAGCGTGGCCGGGCACGGAGAGATCGGGCGAGACCATCACGCGGCCGGCTTTGTCGAGAGCGACCCCGGTGCGCTCGGAAAGAATGACGCCAAGTGGCGACGCCTGCACGCCCGCCGCCCAGAGAACTGTTCTGGTGGCGATACGCGTTTTCACACCCGCGGTGTCGATAGTGACTCCCTCGGCGTCGATGGCCGTCACGCGCGCTTTGGACCGGGTTTGCACGCCCAGGTCGATGAGCGACTGCTCGGCGGCCGCGGATAGCTTTGGCGGGTAGGGTGGAAGCACGCGGTCCGCCGCTTCGATCAGGAAGATGTTAGCTTCGGCGGGATTGATGCTGCGAAAGTCTTTTTTGAGCGTGTCGCGGGAAATCTCTCCCAGCGCGCCGGCCAGTTCCACGCCGGTAGGTCCGGCGCCCACAACGACGAAGGTGAGCAGGGCGCGGCGCGCGGCGGGATCGGTCATGGCTTCGGCGCGTTCAAAGGCCAGCAGGATTCGCGTACGGATTTCCGTTGCGTCTTCGATGGTCTTCAGTCCGGGCGCGAGGGGTGCCCATTCGGGATGGCCAAAGTAGTGGTGTGTGGCTCCGGTGGCGACGATCAGGGTGTCGTAAGGGATTCGGGAGGTATCGCTCAGGATCGCTTCGCGCGCAGGCACGTCGATATCGTTAACTTCGCCCAGCAGTACACGGGTGTTTTTCTGCCTGTTGAGGATGTTGCGGAGCGGCGAAGCGATTTCCCCCGGTGAGAGCGCTCCGGTGGCCACTTGATACAGGAGAGGCTGGAACAAATGGAAGTTGCGGCGGTCGATTAAGGTGATCTCGACAGGGGCGCGCCTGAGGGATTTCGCTGCGTAGAGTCCGGCGAAACCGCCGCCGATAATCAGTACTCTGTGTGCCATGTGGCGGGCGCGCTCAGCCCTCGGCCTGAACGGCGAAGATTTCTTCGGCGCGTTCGCGATCCTGGTCGCGGATGATGAGGTGGACGCCATCGGCGAGGCTCATGTGCGGCCGCTGTCCGGCGCAATCGTCGGAGCTGGTAGTGCATTCCACGCCAAAAGCTTCGAGCAGGGATTTGGCCAGATCGGCTTCCATGTGATTGGAGAAGGTCCGAAAGGTGACGAGTGCGTCAGGCATCTGTCTTTAATGCTGACACAGCGGGATGTTTTCGGGTGACGGGAACGGGGGCGGGCGACACGTTGTACATACTTTGTACATGCGATACTGTACTTACGGATGGAAACGCGGTTTTCGACGACCCCTTTTTGCTCGTCGGACAGGATCGGGAAGTAGATGGCGAACTGCGCTGGACAGCGATTGGCTGGGGGCAGGCATCGTGTGTATTGTTCGTCGCCCACGTAATTAACGACGAAGCCGGATGCGGCTTTATCAGAATCATTTCGGCTCGTCAGGCCACAGCGGCGGAAAGGAAGATGTATGAAGAAAACGCTTGAAGCACCAGTAAAAATAAGCGTCACTCGCGAGGACGCTCACGAGCGCTCGCAGTCGAAGGAAGGTCGCGAAGCTGTTCGGCGGATGGCAGGGGCGCGGGACCAGGACGTTGATACCAGCGATATCCCGGAAGTCGGAGATCTCAGCCAGTTCGTGCGTGTCAGCGATCATCCAGAGCATCCGCTCTATCGCGCTCTGACCCAGTCCGTCACCATACGGCTGAATGCGCCCGATGTGGCGGCGGCCCGGCAGCTTTCAAAGAAGAAAGGCCTGCCTTACCAGACTTATATCAAAATGCTGCTGCATGAGGCGCTGCAACGGGAGATGGCGAAGTAGTGCTATCAGGCGGCACGCGGAGGCTCTCTTTCGGCGAGCCTGTATAGCTATAAAGGTTTGGAGCGGGAGACGAGGATCGAACTCGCAACCAACAGATTGGAAATCTGTGACTCTACCATTGAGTTACTCCCGCCCGTAAAGGCCAATTTACCACAAGCGCCGACGCGTACAAGGGCGGTTACTTCAGCTCGCGCCAGTCCTTTTCGCTGAGGTCGACGTCGTGCTTTTTCGCGGCGGCCTTAATGCGCTTCCAGGCGGCGTCGCGCTCCGCATCCGTCACACCTTTGACCTGATTGAAACGGGCGACGGCATTGCGGACATGCTCGGCATCGTGGATGGGCTCTTTTTCTTCCTTCGGGAAGGCGTATTCCTGGACTTTGCTTTTCGTGGCGGCGGTTTTCGTTGACATAACCTTCGACCTGCAGGCGCCGTGCCATTAGTCGTAGCTGCCTTCGACAAACCAGCGATTCGCATCCAGCTCAAGAAAAATCCGGTACACACTGCCGGTTTCGAGCGCCACATCCCATTCCTCGCGGTTCCATGCGTCTGAGCGCCACCATTCCCCGGAGGTGCGCCAGGGGCCTTTGGCCATCGTGACGCGTCCACTAATACCCTGCGAAATCACGCGCACCGGCTGATGATTTACGACCAGAACCTGGGCATAGCGCGGCGGCCGGAAACGGCGCAGGCATAAGCGCGGCAGGGCAGGGGGATCGAGCGTGGCAACCGCGGCGGCGGCTTCTGCGGGCGCAAAGCCATGCATGGTGAATGCGTCGGGACGATGCGTATCCGAAATGCGGGGTGTCCCTACACGGCCGTGCCCCACCAGATGGCGCACGCGGGCGATCGTCAGTTCCAGCTTTTCAGGCTCGGGCGAGGTGGGGATGAATAAACCGTGCTGGGTGCGGCGTGGTTTCACGGGCTCGGCCGCGAGGTGAACCTTCAGGACCGGCGCGGCGGGCGGATTGCCGTTCAGATCGAGCTGCAGCATGCGCAGGAAGGTTTTCTGATCGAGCATGGGCACGGGCAGGCGCAGCGCGGTGGTATGTTCCGGCGCGTTTTCCAGCAGCAGGCGCAGACGGATTTCGTTGGTGGCGAGCGAACGCGCGGCAAGGCGGCCACAAACATCGTTCAGCAGCCGCGCGAGGATGAAGGCGAGGGCTTCGAGCAGATCGACGGGGTAGTCGAGTTCCAGCTCCGCCTGGAATTCCAGCGGATCTTCGAGGGGACGCAGTTGGCGGTGGCCTTCTCCACGCGCGAGGCATTGAAGATCGGCGCCTTCCTGGCCCATGCGGGCAGCGACGCCGAGGGGGGGAAGCTTTGCGAAATCGCCAAAGGTACGGATCCCCCACAGATCCAGGATTTCGGCGATTTTGGGAGAGCCTTCGAGCAGATTCAGCGGCAGCGGCGCCAGCACGGCAGCTTCCTCGCCCGGCTCTATAACGGTGATGCCGCGAAAGCCGCGGGCGGCGTGCATTGCCGCATCGGGATTAGTAGCGATGGCCAGATTCGCGGGGATGCCCACGAGCCGTTCGATTTCGCGCGCGAGAGAGGAGGGTGGACCGTAGAGCGCCGTGAGTCCGCGAACATCGAAGATGACTGTGCCCGGCGGGATTTCCTCTATATGAGGAGAGAAGCCGCGGGCGCATTCGACGAGCAGCGGGAGATTGCCGGGCGCATGAAGACAGGCATACATGAGCTGTTACCTGACAGCGGTGAAATCCGCCGTGCGGGAGCGGTAGTGCTTGCGGCTCTCGGCCTGCAGCGCGAGTCCGCGCAGTAAGCGCCCGATCCAGAGAGGCTGGCGGCGGCGCATTTCGATCTGGAGCACGGAGCACGACCGCGCATTGATCTGGCGTTCGAGCGCGATGAGAGCCACGCCCCCTCTTTCCGCCGCATGGCGCAGACGAAACCAGGAGGCGAGCGGGATGCGGCGGGTCTCTTTATCCGGCGTATCGGCGAGGTCGAGCACCACCAGACCGAAGCCGCCCGCGCTCATCAACAGGTCGGTGGCTTTGAGCGCGTGCTCGGCATTGCCGCCGCAATCGACCCATAAAACACGCTCGAGGTCCACGCCCATTTCGGCGGCCGATTGGGGATCGAAAGCGCCGGAGGCATCAATCCAGGCGCAGCATTCTCCCTGACGCGTGGCCTGCCCAAGAACAGCGATAGAGAGAGCGGTGCGGCCGGTCGATTCCATGCCACAGATTTCCGTCAGAGCCCCCTTGGGAATGCCCCCTGTTGTGAGGTCATCTATTGCATTTATTCCTGTCGGTATAGTTCTGATTTCAAGCGGCTTATTGAAAGTTACCGGTACATCGAAGCGCGCCTGGAGATCGGATCGTAGTTGAAGAATCGCCGCGCCCATATTCGCCTTTTGTTCGCCTGAACTCTACTTTTGCAGATTTTCATGGAAATGGCAATGGTGTTCGTGTGGGTCGCTGGTTAGCGCAGCCAATAGCCCGGTCATGAACAAAAGGTCGTCTTTTTGGAACGGCCCGAGAACGGTATATAATTCTCTACCGATTATGAATCGCGGCAAGGGACCATTCCTGGCGGTTTTGATTCTTTTGGCTCTGCCCTGCCTCATCCGCGCGCAGCGTCCGGAAGGTTCCATAAAATTCAAAGCCGCCGCGCGCGTCCAGGCGCTGACTGACGGCGACACCAGCCCTAAGCTGCACTGGGTCCTTCTTTCAATCCCCGATCCTGGGGACGTGAGTTTTTCGAATCCCGACGCTCAGGCACTCGTTGTACAGGCGATAAAAGAAATCGCCGCGCAACCGGGGGACTGTAAACAATGGGCGCTGGAAACCAGAACAAAGTGCAGTTTCCCTTCCGCACTCACGGCGAAACTGAAGGACCTTTCACTGGCTCAGGTCAACATGCGCAACCCTCCGGCAGCGCCCGGACAGACGCCGGAGCCGGCCATCCGTTTTCAATTCACGCCGCGAAGTCAGGCACATCCAACCATCGAATCGTTGACGGTCAGAATTACAACGGAATTCTTCGATAGAACAACCCGCGATGCCAACCCCGGTTCGCCGCTGACGCTCACGTGGCAGGCCGCGTCCACACGTGTGAGACCGGCCACACCTTCGCCCGTTGCGGCGCCACCGGTCCCAATCACCGTTCAATTCACCGCAGCGGATCGGCGGAAGTCCACCGGCGGGGCCTTCGACGCGCAGGTCATCCAGGACGCTTTACTCGAAGTTGGCATCGCGGCGCTCGAAAAGGCACGCGACGGGAACTGTCTTCCCGGCGCTCCCACACCTGCAAACACGGCGATGGAACGTGTCCAGAACGCCATAGCCGACATGTACGCCGTTCCGATCCCCGGCTGGCCGAAACCGGTTGTGAGTTTTCGCTTCGAGCCTGGCACTGGCGACTATACATTGGCCGTCCGAGGCGTCCTGATCGCATCCGGAGCAAGGGTGGAAATCGTTCGCGGCCAGATTCAGGGCGCTTCCGGGATGGTCGATTTTACCGGGGCCAGTCCCGCGATCGAAAAAGGCATTCAGGAGACGCTCGCCAGCGCGGCTACGGATGCAGCGCGAAGTATCAAGCCCCAGTTAGACAATCTGATCGCGCATGTTCCAACCGTCGGGTCGGTAGATGCCGCTCGCAACGGTCTCCGCTCCGGCCCAATGATCAGCGGCAACGTCGATGTGCGTAAGTCGCTGTCGGGAATTGTTTTTTTCGGAACGCGCCGCTGGTCGCTCGGTTCACTCAACGTCAAATCGAAGCTGGCGGGCTCTCTTACTCCGGAAGATTTTCTCACCGGCCAGGCCTCGCTCGACGCATCAAACCTGTTGCGCAATGTGCTGCCGGTGAGCGTTGAAGAGACTTACAATCTGAACATTCAGGCCGGCCCGGAAGTCCAGAGATCCACGTTCGATTTCGCGATTCCCCGTACACGCGGCAAGACGTGGATCATGAATTATGGCTTTCGCCAGAGCTTTTTTTACAGTCGCGACTGGAACCAGCGCTTTGGTAACAGCCTGCCGGCCGACCCTAAACTCATCAACCGGCAGGAAGGCATAACACCCGCGTTGTTTGTGGAATTTTCACGGCAGCCCGACGACAAGTTTCCATGGATTTTCTCCACACGCCTTGAGGCCAGCTATGACTGGCGCTCCGTGCATATCGAACCTCGGCTTGCCGGCGCGCCGGACGTGCTGAACGGCCAGCTGTCGGCGCCCACGTTCGAGTTCAGGCAGCTTGCCGGCCGCGATTCGGCAACGGGTTTCATCGGCGCCACCCGCGTTCAAGTGGACGCCGTTGCGAGGCGCGGCACCCATGCCCTCGCCGGCGATTACGCCTTTGAGCAATTCACCGCATCCGCTCGCGCGGAGGCGTTTTTCGGGGCGAAGCGAAACTCCGATTATTTTCTGCGCTATGAAAGAGGTCTGGGCTACAGCGGCAACGGCACTCCCCTGTTT
>JBDUBZ010000387.1:0-3538 GCA_040003745.1 Terriglobia bacterium | reverse complement strand
TTGAAAAGTTGGAGCGGGAGACGGGGGTCGAACCCGCGACGTCCAGCTTGGGAAGCTGGCATTCTACCACTGAATTACTCCCGCGCCGGGGTTGCCTCTACTATACCAGCGCGCTGGGCCGACTCGGGCGCTTTCATCCGCGACGCGCCAAATTCGATGCACACTTAACCAACTGGCGTGTCATAGAAATCAGATCCGGGAACCGATTCTACCGACTTGTCACCTCCAACTTCCGTTTCGCCCTGTCCGTGACCGCGGCCGATCCCGCGCTGACAATCTACCACCAGTAATTTCGCAGTTCAAACAGAAACCTTCCCGCTGGATCTCTCCAGCGCCTGCTGTTCGGTATCGCCTCGATCTGCGCCCTCTTTGTTGCGTGTTCGCGGACGATCGATTCGAGGTACGAACATGAAGGCTTCCCGTATGCCGGATTCGAGAGGAGTCCGAGACACCTCCGGCATCGTTCGATACTGAATCCGATCACAACTTTTTTAGGTAGCCGTGTCCCAACCGCGCCTGCAAGAAAGCGATCTTCACGCCTTCTGCAGTCTGCCGGAATAGACCCGGCTACGACCTCTTGTGCGGAGGCAACAAGTGTTTCTGAATCTTGCCCAGAGCGGTCCTCGGCAGACTCTCCACGCAAACAAAATCCCGGGGAACTTTAAACGACGCCAGCGAGGCACGGCAGCGAGCCTCCAGATCGGCCGCCAGGAAGGCCCGCCGCTGCACGATGTACGCCACCGGAATCTCGCCCCGCAGGTTGTCCTGAACGCCCACCACAGCCGCTTCGGCTACCTCGTCCTGCTCCATCAGAAAGTCCTCGATTTCGCGCGGATAAATATTGAACCCGCCCGAAATGATGAGATCGCTCTTCCGCCCGAGTAACGTGTAGTAGCCATCTGCGGAACACTCGGCCACGTCGCCCGTCCGGAACCATCCGTTATCGAAAGCCGCGCGCGTCGCCTCCTCGCGCCGCCAATAACCCGCGAAGACATTCGGCCCTCGCAGCTGAATTTCCCCATCCACAATACGCGCCGAGACGCCAGGCAGCGGCATCCCAACGGTACCGGCCCGCCGCTCCGCGAAGTATGGGTTTGACATGATCATGAGCGTCTCCGTCATTCCGTAACGTTCGAGGATGGCGTGTCCGAACCGCGTGCGGAAATCTTCGAACATCTGCGCTGGCAGCGGCGCGGAACCGGAAACAAACAGCCGTACAAAACCGCCTATTTCCCCGGAGATTTCAGAAGGAAACTCAAGCAGCCGTGCATAGACCGTCGGCACGCCAAAGAACAGTGAAGGCCGGAAGCCGAGAATCTCGCCCGCTGCCTTGCGATAGTCGAAACGCTCCAGCAGGCGCATCAAACATCCGCTCATCAGCCAGCAATGAAGCCCGTTGCCAAGCCCATGCACATGAAACAGAGGCAGCGCCAGCAGAAACCGGTCGGCGCTCGAAATGGCCCAGCAGGCATTCAGGTTGATGGCGTTGGTGGCGAAGTTATTGTGCGTGAGAATGGCGCCCTTCGAAACGCCGGTGGTGCCGGACGTGTAAACCAGCGCCGCGGCCGCATCGCCGCCCGGAGCGAGCGCGGGACGGGCGGCATACTCCGGCAGTTCCAGTTCATCGACATGCCACCAGGGCGTCGGCCCCGGCATCTCCTGCGCGGCCACCACGGCCTTTGGCTCCGCATCGCCGAGGATATGCAGAATCTCCCGTTCCCGGTACAGAATATTGATCGGCACGAAAATCACGCCCAGCTTCACGCAGGCGAGGTAAATATCGATGAGCGCGACCGAATTCGAAAGATAGACGCAGAGGCGATCACCGGCGCTCAGGCCGCGCGACTCGAAGAGCGCCGCCATGCGGTTGCTGCGGTCGTCAATATCGCCAAACGTGTAGCTGCGATTCCCGAACTCAAGCGCTGGTTCGGCCCGCCTGCCCTGCAAAGAAAGATCGAACAGATGGATCAGGTTCATTTTTCCTCCGGAATCGCGCTCGCCGCCGCAGCCGCCAGCAGCGTGAACCCACCAAGGGCAAGGAAGCTGCTTCGGAACTGCCCCGTCCAGTCGGCGAGCCAGCCCACTGCCGGCGCTCCGGCCAGAATCATCAGGATACCCAGCATGTTGACCAGGCCCATAGCTGCTCCGGCGCGGCCGGGAAACAAGGCGGCGGCCCGGCTGAATACGCTCGCATACGGCAGTCCGCAGCCCGCGCCGAGCGCCACGATTGCGGCCAGAGTCAGGCCGAACCAGTGTCCCCAGGCGAGAGCACCGCAGGCTGCGGCGTTCAGAAGAAGCGCGCCCATAATCAATGTGCGCATCCCCACGCGGCGCATCAGCCAGCCGCCCAGCGGACGGGAAACGATACCCATCAGCAGCACCGCCGAACCCACCAGACCCGCGGTCTTCAGCGGCATCTGGAAAGTCGTCTTCAGCAGAGTAATAATCCAGGTGCCGACCACTATCACCAGGCCAAACGAACCCATCTGGATGAATCCCAGCAGCCACAACTCGCGGCTTCGCGCCATCTCGCTGAAGCTGCGCGCGGGTGGTGCTTTTTGTGGCGGTCGCGGCGCCCCGGCCATCCACCAGATCCAGACCGCTGAGGCCACCAGCGCGGAGCAGAGGAACGCACCGCGCCAGCCGAATGAGCTCTGTAATTGCGGCACGGCGAAGATCACAAACCCGGATCCCAGTACAATCGAGCCACCGTAGAGGCCCTGCGCGATATGCAGTTCGCGGCCTGCAAACAGCGCCACAATGTATCGCGCGCCCGCCGTAAAACAAACACCCGTGCCGATGCCGGCCAGAGCTTTCCATAACAAAAGCTGCCAATAAGCCCCTGCGAACGCGATGGCGAAGTTACACGCCGCCACCCAGCCCAGCGCCATCACCATCGCGCGCGAAGGGCCCGTGATATCCGCCAGACGCCCGCCCGGCAGCTGCAGCAAACCGTGCGTCAGGAAAATTGCCGTTGTCAGCAGACCCGCGCTGGCGTTGTCGAAACCGAACTCGGCGCGCAGCAGCGGCGCCATGGGTGCGTGGTTCGTATAGTTGGCGGAAAATGCGAAGCCGGCGGCGCAGGCCGCGGCCAGCCCCCGTCTTTTCATCGACTCACTTTTTTCCACTCATCTCCCAAGCAACGGTCTCACTTCGAGTGTGACCGTGCAAGTCGGGTTGCCGTTGTCTTTGAACCACATCACACCCTCCCAGACCAAATCGATCTCAATTTGATAAATCCCCGCGGCTGAAGGCGCAGTCACTTTCAAATCCATCGTTGCCTCGCCTCCAGGTGGCAGGGGCTGCTCGCAATATGTCCGGTCATTGTCATGCGCGATCATTTGGCCGTCCTGGGAAAGCAGATGATAAGAAAGCCCGAATATGAGATCGCCATGCGGGAACGATTCCTGGGACGTATTTTTGACCAATACCGGCACCGAAATCGTTCTTCCCCGACGCGCTGTATAACTCTTGTGGTCTGTCGAAAACGTCGCGCGGATGCCCGCCGATCCCAGGGGCGCCATCCGGTCCGGCCTGG
>JBDUBZ010000080.1:0-11955 GCA_040003745.1 Terriglobia bacterium | reverse complement strand
CAGGCAAAGAGCTGCTGGATGCGCTGACCACGCTCCCTCTCGCGTTACCGCCGACGGTGCTTGGGTATTTTCTGCTGGTGGCGATCGGGCGCAACAGCTGGCTGGGGCGCATTTGGGAATCCGTCACCGGCAGTCCTCTGATATTCACGTGGCGCGCGGCGGTGCTGGCTTCGACGCTGCACGCGATTCCGTTGCTGGTGAAATCGGCGCGAGCGGCGCTCGAAAGCGTGGATCGCGATTGCGAAAGGGCGGGGCGCAGTCTGGGCGCATCTGAATGGCGGGTTTTCTGGAGGGTCAGCCTGCCGCTGGCCCGCCGGCCGATCATGGCGGCGACGGTGCTGGCTTTCGCACGATCTCTGGGCGATTTTGGTGCGACGCTGATGGTCGCCGGCGACATACCTGGCCGCACGCAAACGGCCGCGGTCGCGATCTTCGACGCGGTGGAATCCGGCAACACGCTCATGGCTCGCACGCTGGTGCTGGTGATTTCCGTAGTGACGGCTTCGATCGTGCTGTTGGCCAACCGTCTGGAGCGCCGCCGCCAGGCATGATTGAGGCGAAGATCTCGAAGAATTTCCCGGCGGGTCCGGATTCGAGCGGATTTCATCTCAATGTCGAGTTTGAAGCCGGTGCGGGGCTCACGGTGCTGTTCGGTCCCAGCGGCGCCGGTAAGACGCTGACACTCGATGCCATTGCAGGGTTCGTGGCACCCGACGCGGGACGGATTCTGCTCGATGGCCGCATTCTGTTTGACGCCGAAGCGCGCGTCCATATCCCTCCGCAACAACGCGGGTGTGGCTACGTTTTCCAGAACTATGCGTTGTTTCCGCACATGACGCTGCGGCAGAACCTGGCCTTTGCAGCCCATGCGATGCCCCGGCTGGAAGCGCACCGGCGCATTGGCGAGTCGCTCGATCGTTTTCAGCTTACCGATCTGGCTGGGCGGTTTCCCGGGCAGCTTTCCGGTGGACAAAAACAACGTGTTTCAATTGCGCGGGCATTGATTGCGCAGCCGAAGGTCCTGCTGCTCGACGAACCGGCCCGCGGCCTTGATACGGCGTCGCGGCGGGATTTTTATCGGCTGGTTGTCGATATGAAGAAGTCGATCGGAGCGCCGATACTTCTGGTCACTCACGATATCGCAGAGTGCCTCGCGCTGGCGGATCGGGTGATGGTCTATCACGAAGGGAAGATTCTGCACCAGGGGGTGCCGCTCGAGTTGTTGAGAAATCCAGGCACAGCTGTGGTGGCCCGGCTGCTGGGAGGTTTCAATATCTATGAGGCCGACATCCTGTCGCTCGATCCCGTTCGTCAAACCAGTCGGATTCGAATGCTGGGCAATGAATTCGAGGGGCCGCATCTGCGCGGCTGTTTCAAAGGTGACCGTGTAACTCTCTGCGCGCGCCCCGAAGAATTAAGAATCGCCGTCAAGCCGGGACATAACCGAATTCGCAGAGACCTCGTGGGGTGCTGTGAACGCCAGCAGGCCATTCGCGCCGATTTCGGAAGTGAAGTGGTGGTGGATGTTCCGCGCGATCAGTGGACCGGGCCGCAGGAGGCTCTTTGGGTGGAAATACCGGCAGCCGCCCTGCGACTGCTTAAGTAACACGTCGAAGTAACGCATCGAAGATCAGCGATTTGATAGCAGCGCCCCGTTACGGCCACGATAAAGATGACGCGCAGTAGTTTCGGATGAAGGCAGTGCCCCCGATGCTTATGAAGACCAGCGTCATCACGTTGGTTGCGAGGGCGGTCCGCGCGGGAATCCCGAACTACATCATCACGGGCACTGTAATCAGCGCCGTTCTCTCCGTCACGAGCGTGATTATACAGGTGGCGAAGACGCTTGCCGAGAGTGCGATCAGTTGCAGGGTGGGATGATAAGCCAGCATCCTGACGGATGAATCATGCCGTACCGTTTGACAGCCGACGAGTCCGTGACGGTAGGGTTGACGCGGGTTCTGAGCGAAGAGACCGATTCCGCCATTACTGAACTGCTGGATATTACGAACCCCGACAAGGGCATCCACGAAGCCCGCAAATCGATCAAAAAGATCCGCGCCGTGATTCGCCTCTCGGAACCCTGGCTTGGAAGACCGGGCGAAGGTGTCGATTTACAATTGCGGGATGCAGGCCGGGCGTTATCGGAATATCGCGACGCCGCCGCCATGCTCGAAACGGTTGATGCCCTCAAAGAGCGATTCCGTGATGAGGCTTCAGTGAAGAGCCTCGCGCGCGTTCATAGAGCTCTGGCCCGGCGCGGCGCGTCGACCAATGAAGAAAAGAGTCGGCAGGCCGCCATCCGTCGTACGATTGCGGCCTTGCGCCACGTGGTGCGGGAGATCGAGGATCGCCCGAAACTCCCCAACGATTTTTCGGCGATCCAGGAAGGGTTCAGGAAGACTTACCGGAGGGGCGGCAGATCCCTGAGGTTGTGCCAGGTCTCGCCGACTGCGGTGAATTCCCACGAGTTGAGAAAAAGTATCAAAGGCCACTGGTATCATGTGCGGCTTCTTGAAAACCTATGGCCGGCGACTATGGAAGTCCGTGAAAAATGCCTGGCAGATTTGCAGGAGTGGCTGGGTGACGATCACAATCTGGCGGTGCTTAAAGAGAAACCCGAGGCTGACAAGATTCTGAGCCCGATCGAAACCTGTCAGCAGGAATTGCGTGGGGCATCGCTCGCGCTGGCGGAAAAAATTTATGCCGAGCGGTCCCGCGATCATATGCGCAGAATGCGGCGGCTCTGGGAGTTGTGGCGCGGTCAGGGCTCGAGCGCGTAATTGACCAGCTGAATTCCTTCGCTCTGAATCAGACTCCGAATACTGGATGAGGTCAGGGCGTTCAATTCCACCTCGCGCGTTTCTTTCAGCCGGGTGGCGGCATTTCGAAGTTCCGCGCCCAGGCGCGCGGGATGGCACATAAGTTCGGTCAGCCCATCGGGCAGGGCCAGCAGCGTTGCGGACAGGCTGACCTGGTTCAAAGTTCCTGTAGTCTCGAAGCCGGCAAAGTGATCCGTCTTTCGCAGGCCTTTCAGCACTTCTGAGAATCTGCCACGCCTCAGCCGCATCGCGAACGAGGCGACGGTTCTGGGCTTGAAATCGAAGGGCCACCGTACCCAGGGAATATCGAATTCGCGGGCCACTCTGGCCACCGCATCGAGCACCGGTGCGAACAACAGGTGTGTGTGCTTGTGGGTATCGAGATGGGTCGGTCGGATTCCAGCGGTGATAATCTTGCGGACCTGCGCCGCAGCCTCTTCATAAAACGGCTGCTTCCGCAATACGCCTCCGAGGCTGGATGGCAACGGGCGCGAAGGATCGAGAACGCTCATTCCCTGAACAAAAACGAGATGACAACCAACATCGAGCGAGGGTGTGGCACGCGCCAGATCGACGGCGTGCTGAAACGCATCGCCGTTCGCCATCAAAGTGCATGCGGTAAGAATGCCGCCGCTGTGCGCCTCGACGATGCCTTGATTTACGTCGCGGGTAAAGCCGAAATCGTCGGCGTTGACAATCAGGCGTTTCAAACTAGAACAAGGCTAGCCGGATGGTAAGGAACTTCTTCGGGTTCTTGTGCGCATCGGCAACCAGGCTGTTTAGTTCCCTTGTGACGCCGGTCATCGAGTCATACAGTTGCGGATTCACCATGAGCTGTCCGATCGTGCCCTGGCCAGAGCTGATTTTGTCGAGCGCCAGATTCACCTTCTGAGTTACGAGCGTCAGCTGTTTGTAAACCTCTTCGTCTTTGAGGAATTTGCCGGCCGTTCCACGCCCGGCATTCAGACCATCGAGCAGTTTCTTCGCTTCACCAATGCTGTCGCGCGCCTCATCGTAGAGCACCGGATCGTAGAGAAGCTTACCCGCCGTGCCTTTCGATTGCTGCACCTGCGCGAGCATCTCGTCGAGCCGTTGAATGGGGCGGCGAATGTCGTCATAGAGCGTCGAGTCGTACAACAGATGGCTGATGGTGCCGTTGCTGTTTTTTATGTCCTTGATCAGTTGCGCAACCTCGCCAGCGGTCGCATTGATTCTGTCGTAAAGCGAATCGTCTTTCAGGAATTTGCCCAGGTTGCCCTGACCGGAATCGACGATCGCCAGCAAGCCGTCAACCCGGCCCAGAATAGTCTGAAACTGCGAAAGAAGGCCGGAGGCCTGAGCGAGGATTTCGGGAATATCCTGGCTCTCCACCGACTTAATCTCACTCCCCGGACTCACATGCTTCGGATGCACGCCCTTGCTGATGTTGATGTACTTATCGCCCAGCAGATTGGCGGCGCTGATAGCGGCGCGCGAATCGTCCGGGATCAAATCCAGATACTTGCGCGAGATCTTCATGTCGATCTGCACCGTACGTTTCGGTTCGTGCGACCCCGACAGTCCGACTTTCGCAATATGCCCCACCGCGATGCCGTTCAGGCGCACCGGAGCATTCGCGGCCATTCCCGCGGAATCCTCCATGTAGGTGCGTAGAATAAACTCGCCCGAGAGCAGGTTGCTCTGGCCAGTCAGAAGAAAGATCAGGCTCGCGGCAATGATCATGGCGATGGTGACCACTACCCCGACCCGCAACTGCGCCCATTGAACCTTTGCCTGAGATGCCATCGATTCCTATGCCGCCGCTCTTTCAGGGCGCTTTACGAATTTAGTGACGTACGAGTCGGTGGACGCCTCCAGCTCAGGCTGCTTCCCCTCAAAAACCAGCTTGCCCTCGCGCAGCACCATGAAGATCGTGTTTGTCCCGGCGTCCCCTGCCGGATCGAGCCGGCCACTCTCCGAATTGTAACGGAAGTTCGCTACCAGATTCCCATCCTGGTAGCGGTGCGTAACCACCAGCGCTGTGGTGTTATCCACATCCCGCTCCTTAATGATAAGAGCCATGATGGTGTGGGCGGTGATGGGATCGAGGCCCGCTGTGGGCGAATCATACAGCAAAAGCGGCGGTTTCGTGACCACGGCGCGGGCAATTGCGACCCGCCGGCGCATGCCGCCCGAAAGTTCGCTTGGATACTTCTCAATAGCCTGCTCAAGTTCTACAAAGCGCAGCGAATCGCGTACCGCCGGTTCCATCTGCTCGCGAGGCATGCTGATCGATTTTTGATTCAGCAGGGGATAAGCGACATTTTGAGCCACCGACATGGAATCGAACAGCGCGCTCTCCTGAAAAAGCATTCCGACCTTGCTGCGGATCTCAAACAGCTGCGACTCTTTCATATTCGTGATGTCGGTACCGAACAGGAACACGCTTCCGCCGGTCGCGAAGTTCAGGCCGAGGGCGGTCTTAAGCAGAACCGTTTTGCCGCTGCCCGCGGCGCCCAGAATGATGCGCGTTTCGCCCTTCCTCACGGTGAAAGAAATACCATTGAGCGCGCGGACATCATCATCGAAAACGACTTCGACGTTTTTAAATTCCAGCAGAGTTTCTTCGGAATTTTCCATCAGAAGTTCGACTGTCCCACGAAAATTTTGCTGATGAAGAGATCCAGCACGAAGATGGTGACCGATGCGGCAACCACTGCCTGCGTGGTAGCCCTGCCCACACCCTGCGTGCCGCCGGTGGTGCGAAGACCGTAGAAGCACCCGATCAGCGATACCGCGAAAGAAAAAATAAACGGTTTCAGCAGCCCCTGGCGGACGTCGCTCCAGCCCAGTGCACGCCACGTCTGCGACCAGTACTGCAGAAAATCGAGGTCATAAACGATCTTGCCGACAATCCAGCCGCCGGCCATGCCGACGAAGTCGTCGATGACCGTGAGGCAGGGCAGCATAATCGCCGTCGCGATCATGCGCGGCGTAACGAGCTTCTGTATCGGATCGGTTCCCAGCGCGCGCATGGCGTCGATCTGCTCGGTCACTTTCATCGAGCCGAGTTCGCTCGCAATGCCCGAAGAATTACGGCCCGCCACCATCACGGAAGTCAGCACCGGACCCAGCTCACGCACCAGGATGACCGAGACCACCTGACCGGTCCGCCCGGTCTGGCCGTATTGCTGCAGCGCGCGCCCCATTTGCAGCGCCATAACCGCTCCCGAAAAGAAGCCTGTGAGCAAAACGATGGGGATGCTGCCGACCCCGATCGTGTCCATCTGCAGCTTGATGTCGTCGAGATAGAGGGGCTTGCGCGCGACGTTGCGCATCGCCCGGCCTGTGAGCTGGAAGAACTCCTGAATCGCTAGAATCGGGCCCTTCAGAATGTCAAGCACGGTCGAGGTTTAAAAAGGTGAAGCTATGCAACCGATGCTAGCATACAAGCAAACTATGAAAGGTCTGACGGATGTCCCCGGCATCACGGTTGGGCATGCCACGGATAGTGATGCGCTCACGGGGTGTACCGTCATCCTTTGCGGCACGAATGCCGTAGGCGGCGTCGACGTGCGCGGGTCTGCTACCGGCTCCTGCGAACTCGAAACGCTGCATCCCGGTCATGTGGCCGAACATGTCCACGCCATCGTGCTTTCGGGGGGCAGTGCGTTTGGGCTCGAAGCCTCGTCGGGAACGCGCCGGGTGCTCGAAAAGCGCCGCATCGGGTTCGATACAGGCGTGGCGTTTGTACCTATTGTTCCCTCTGCGATTCTTTTCGATCTTGCACTGGGACGCGCCGACGTTCGGCCGGGGCGTGAGATGGGTGAGAAGGCAACTCTCGCAGCCAGCCATGGTCCGGTGGTGGAGGGCAATGTCGGGGCAGGCACAGGGGCATCCGTGGGCAAAGTTTTTGGCATGCGGCAGGCGATGAAGAGCGGGATTGGCAGCGCGTCGCTGACGCTGGGATCGGGCGTGATGGTCGCGGCGCTGGTAGCGGTCAATGCACTGGGGGATGTGATCGATCCCGCCGCAAACAGGATTGTCGCCGGGGCGCGCAAGTCACCGCAGAGTGCCGAGTTTATAAATTCCGCAGCCGCGATGCGCCACGGGATTGCGGGCCGGTCTCAGTTCCGGGCCAATACCACTCTCGCGGTGGTCGCCACAAACGCCCGTTTCGACAAGGTTCAGACCAACAAAATTGCCGCCCTGGCCAGCCTGGGAACCGCCCGCACCATTTCGCCGTTCAATACGATGTCCGACGGCGATATTACCTTCGCGATCTCAATCGGCCGGGAATCCGCCAATGTCGATGAGGTCGGCGTAGCGGCGGCTGAAGTGCTCGCGATGGCCGTATTGCGCGCCGTGCGGCTGGCCAAAAATGCGGGCGGCCTTCCGGGACTGGCGGGCTGAGAAACTCATAGAGAATGGATCACGATCATCGCAAGCCCGTGCGCGTGCGCCGGGTGGACGAGTGCGAATCTCTGCACGAAATCTTTGAGCATTGCCTGCCGGCATTCGGCGGCGCTATCCTTCGCCGGGTGTTTACGATTCTCGACCGCGCGATTACCCAGGGCTGCCCGATTACGCTTTCGATCGCCGGACCCGTTACGGTGTCCGCACAGCATCAGGCGTGGCTGATTCCGCTGCTCGAAACCGGCTGGGTGGCGTACATCAGCACCACGGACGCGGTTTGCTATCACGATGGGCATCGCAGTCTCAACGCGCATACAAAAGACGCAGTCTATGAGGTGCCGATTTTCGGAGACGATGGCGCGCTGCGCGACGAAGGCGTCATCCGCGTCACCGACATGGGTTTTGCCGAGGAAGTCCTGCTCGACCAGGATAAGTTCCTGACCGCGGTCCTTTCCTTGCCGGAATTCCAGAAGAAGATGACGGGCACGGAGTTGCGCAATCGCCTCGGATCGCTTTATGCGCAGCAGGAACGGCGAAACAACGTCCAGCCCGGGCTGCTCGCAACCTGCCACAAGCTGGCTATTCCGGTATTCGTCGGGGCTCCTGCGGATGGCAGCGTGTTCCTGAATTCCATGAAGCTGTGGGCCATGAAAAATGCGGGCCTGATTCCCGAGTACGCATTCGATCTCGATCTGCACGCCGAGGTGTTCGAAGCCTGCGCCTACCACCACTGGGGTTTGTTTGAAAGCGAGGCGAAGGCGATCGCGACCCTTATCCTTGGCGGTGGCGTGCCCAAGAATTACAACCTGCAGCCGGAGCCCGCGCTGGGGCAGGTGCTGGGCCTGCCGAACGTTCGTGGCTACGAATTCGACGTGCAGATTACCACTGCGCCTGTTACCGATGGATCCTTGTCGTCATGTCCGCCGGCCGAAGCGGTTACCTGGGGCAAGGTCGATAAGGATAGCTATCGGCAATCCACTGAAAGTCTCCCCGGCGATTACTCGATGGTGATGCCGTTTCTCGTGAAAGCCCTGCTGGAAAAGCACAAGAAGCACGAGCCCTACCGGCTGTATGAGAAGCGGGAGCGACTGGTTGAAGTGCTGCGGGGCGCGGTGCGCGAGAACCAGGAATGGCTCATGAAATCGCTTCACTATGAATAAGGCGACAACGTTTCTGATCCTGCTCGCTTGTGCCTTGCTGGAGGCGGGCGGTGACGCGCTGGCGCGGAAAGGCATGCACGCGAGAACAATGCCGGCGCGCGTGGCGTGTTACGTGGCTGCGGCAATCGTGCTGTTCAGTTACGGCTGGCTGGTGAACCGTCCGCCCTGGTCCTTCGGTACGCTGCTGGGCGTATACGTGGTTCTGTTTTTTGTCGTGGCACAACTGCTGGGGCTGTTGGTTTTCGGTGAGAAGATGACCACCCAGGTGGCCACGGGCGGGGCGTTGATCGTAGCTGGCGGCCTGGTAATTACCTTGTGGCGCTAATTAAGAAAATAAGTCCGGTATAACGTGTCGCGCTGCTTCGGGACGAAGCCCGCATCGCGAATCATACGCCGCAACTCTTCTTCGGTCGCCTGATGGTGCGTCCCTGCCGCGGAGACGACATTCTCCTCGATCATCACGCTGCCCACATCGTTGCCGCCGAAGCGCAGCCCCAGTTGGCAGGTCTTGAGGCCAGGCGTCACCCAGGAACTCTGGATATTCTCGATGTTATCGAGGAAAATTCGCGAAATCGCCAGCGTTTTGAGGTATTCCACGGCCGTCGCTTCTTCTTTCACGAAACGCCCGAGCGAAGTCAGTTCCCGCTGGAACGACCACGGGATAAACGCCGTGAACCCCCCCGTATCCTCCTGGATCTGACGCACGATTTCAAAGTGATTCATGCGCTGGTCGATGGTTTCTCCGCACCCGAACATCATGGTCGCCGTGGTACGCATGCCCAGCGAATGTGCCGTGCGATGTACGTCAATCCACTCCTGAGTACCGCATTTCAAACGGCTGATCCGGTGGCGCACGGCCTCATCGAGAATCTCCGCGCCGCCGCCGGGAATAGAATCGAGCCCGGCATCGCGCAGACGGGCGATCGTGTCGCGCAGAGAAAGTCCGCTCACGTCGGCGATGTTGATGATCTCGGGCGCGGAAAAGCAGTGGCACCAGATATTGAATTTGGCTTTGATAGCGCGCAACAGATCCTCGTACCATTCAATCTTCAGATCGGGATGCAGACCGCCCTGAAACAAAATCCCCGTACCGCCCAGATCCAGCGTCTCCTGAATCTTGTCGAAGATCACTTCGTTCGGAAGGACGTAGCCTTCCTTATGGCCCATCGGCCTGTAAAAGGCGCAGAAACTGCAGTATTCCGTGCAGAAGTTGGTGTAGTTGATGTTGCGGTCGACGATGTAGGAAACGACTCCATCGGGATGGTAGCGCCGCCGAACCGAGTCTGCCTCCATGCCAATGCCGATCAGGTCGTCGGAATTGAACAGGTCGATAGCTTCAGTGCGTGAAATCATGGGGGGAATTCCTATCTTAGCGCCAGGCGTCCCAGCGTCAGGGCCCTAAAGCGCGGTAGCTTCGGCCAAGCGCTTCAGATTGCGGCCGCAAATCTTGCTGCCCTCGAATTTGTTGCCGCCAGGCCCCGGCCAATGAGTTTCAAGATGGACGTAGCCCTGATAGTTGTCTTCGGCGAGCGCATCCATCTGGCCCTCCCAGTCGATATCGCCCTCCCCGAGTTCAGTCCAGACGGGCTTGTGGTCATCGATCGTGCAGTCTTTCGCATGAACATGCCCGATGCGCGTAGCATCCAGCAAACGGTATCCATAGGGAAATGGCTTTTCGCCGGAAGCGTAGGCGTTGGCGGGGTCCCAGACGATCTTGAGATTATCGTGATCGATGGCTGCGAGCACCCGGGCCGTCTCCTGCGCGGTGGCGATGTTGCAGGCGTGTTCGTTCTCAAGACCGATGATCAGATCATGCTTCGCGGCCTTATCCGCAAGGTCCTGCAGAGCGTCGACCACGCGCTCAAACACCGCTTCCGGTTCCACCACGCGCCAATACGAGAAAACGCGAACGATCTTAGCTCCCGTGCGCTTAGCGATCTCAAACGCCCGCTCGGTGAGTCTGGGCTGATCTTCAAAAGTATGCTTCGAGTTGAAAATATCCTGCTGGGAACGCGAATCGATCTCCGGCGCATCGGGCAGCGTGCATTTCAGAAGGGGCGATGCAATTGAAATCACCTCAAGCCCATTGCTGCGCAGAATGGCTAACGTTTGCGTCAGTTCATCGTTGGTCAGATCCATGATGTTCTTGCCGCCCGCCACCCGCAATTCCGCGCCTTTCATACCGAGGTCGCGCATGGCTCCCGCGGCGAGGCTGACATCGGATGAGAACTCATCGGTGATAGCGCCGAGACGAAATCGTTGCATTCAGATGGATTTTAGCAGTCCTGGCGGCTATGGCTTCATGCGCTCCAGCTTGCGGTAGAGCGTCTTTCTCTCAATGCCTAGAATCGCCGCCGCACGGCTCTTGTTGCCACCCGTCGCCGCCAGTACCCGGCGGATCTGCTCGGTTTCCGTGCCCGCCAGCGTCTCACCCCCGCCCTCCTTAGGTTCCATAGCTGAGAGGGCATCCTGCACGGATTCCGCATCGATCCGTTCATTGGGCGACAGGATCGTGAGTCTTTCGATCACATTCTGCAACTGGCGAATATTGCCCGGCCAGGTAAAATCCCGAAGCGTTCTCAGGCCCGATTCGGTCAGCTTCACAGCGCGGTTGTAACGCGAGTTGTATTTGCTGACGAAGAAGTGCGCCAGCAGCGGAACATCCACGCGCCGCTCGCGAAGAGGGGGTAGTTCCAGCCGCACAACATTCAAACGGAACCAGAGATCCTGTCTGAACTTGCCCTCATCGACTAACTTCTGCAGATCGCGATTGGTGGCCGCGACCACGCGCACATCCACCTTCTTCTCGCGGGAAGAACCCACCGGGCGGATTTCGCGCTCCTGCAGGAAACGCAGCAGCTTGACCTGTACGGCGCCATCGATCTCGCCAATTTCATCCAGAAAAACCGTCCCGCGATTCGCCGCTTCGAGCACACCCACGCGGTCACGATCAGCGCCCGTAAACGCGCCTTTCATCACGCCGAAGAGTTCGCTTTCGAGCAGCGCCGCCGGTATGGCCCCACAATCCACGGGTACGAAAGGATGCACGGAGCGCTGGCTGAAGCGATGAATCATCCGGGCGATCAGTTCCTTGCCCGTACCGGTTTCGCCTTCAATGACGATGGTCGCGTCGGTGGGCGCAACGCGGGAGAGCGTCTTGTAGATTTCGATCATGCCCGGCGAACTGCCGATCATTTCGCTTTCGGGAAGTTCCTCCTGCTCGATGTCATCGTCATAGCCATTGCGCGCCTCAAGAGCGCTTTTGACCGCCTGAAGCAGCGTGTCGAGCTCAAAGGGCTTGGCCAGATAATCGAAGGCGCCGTTGCGCGTCGCGGCCATCACGGTTTCCATGGAACCGCGCGCCGACATCAGAATCACTGAGCAGCCGGGATGCATCTGTTTGGCGGCCATCAATACATCGATTCCCGTCCGGTCGTCGATATAGATGTCGGAAATGATCAGGGGATAGATGTTCGCGGAAAGGCTCTGCATGGCGTCCCGCGTGTTGCTGACGGCTTCCACCTGGTAGCCTTCCAGTTCGAGGAACGTGACAATCGTTGTCCGGACACTGGGGTCGT
>JBDUBZ010000386.1:0-3544 GCA_040003745.1 Terriglobia bacterium | reverse complement strand
CTCCCTCAAAGAGAAACGCCATGTGGTCAAGTCGTTAAAAGACCGGCTCCGTCATAAGTTCAACGTCTCGGTCGCCGAAATCGACGATCAGGACCTGCTTAACAGCGCTGTCATCGCGGCTGCGGCTGTATCCTCGAGTCAGGATTTCGCCGCGAAGATACTCCAGGCCGTGGAGCGTGAAGCGGTCGCCTTACTCGGCCCGATGCTGATTCGGGCCGATCTGGAATGGTTGTAAAAGAAAGCAATGGATGAGCACAGAGCGCGCCGCGTTTCCGAGGCGGTCAAGCTGGAACTGGCGGAGATCATCAGCTTCGAAATGGACGACCCGCGCCTGTCGGACGTCTCGGTCACCATTGCCGAGGTCTCGCCCGACATGCGCCACGCCCACATCAAGATCGCCACCGAGATGGGTACCGATAAGAAGGCCCTCGCCGCGCTCGAGCACGCAAAGAACTTCCTGCGCCACGAACTGGGAGTGCGTCTGAACCTTCGGCGCATCCCCGATCTTCACTTCGCCGTCGATTCGCACCCGGATGCCGACGTCCGAATCGAGTTCCTGCTGCGCCGGGCGAAGCGAAGCAAAGCCCGGGATTAAGCAGTCGGCTTGACGCTGCGGACGACCTTTCCCGAAGTCACGCCCAACTCGTCCGGTCGCGACCGCGTGGGGATCGCGGCGCTGCTCCGCGGTTTCATTCTGCTGGCGGCCACTGTCGCAGGAGCGTGGTTCCAGCGTCCGCAAGCGGCTCCAGAACCTGTTTCCGCGGCGTCGTGGCTGTTCCGCCCGCAGGAACAAAATGCGTTCTGAAGTTGCCGACGATTGACGGCTCTTTAGAGCATGTCTACTTTGCAGGGCCGCTGCGGGGCTGGGCGGTCGAATCAGGTGGCACGATTGTGGCAACCACCAATGGCGGCGAAACGTGGAAGCCGCAGACCAGCGGCACCACAAACCACCTCATCTCGGTGTACGGGACGAATGATGTCCATTGTGGCAACTTCCCGCCCCGCGCGCTTTGCCACATGGACGGGCCGTGCCAATTGGGCAAATGGCCATCCTGCGGCGGGATACGTTTTTCGTGTTCGCCGCATGACGTGTAACTTTTCCGCGCGACGGCAGTAATTATGCTCATGAACCCCCGCAAGCCGGCCTGTGCCGCTGGACTCATCCTCCTGCTTTCCTGTTGTTTCGCAAACGCACAATCGTTTGAGGTCGCCTCTATCCGGCGCAATCTGAGCGGGTCGCAGAATACAGGTATCGATCTTCTGCCCGGGGGAAGAATCCACGCCGTGAACGCCACTTTGAAGACGTTGATCCGGAACGCCTATGGCATTCTGAGCTTTCAGCTCGCGGGAGAGACAGGGTGGATCGACAGCGAATACTACAACATTGAGGCCAGGACCGGTGCGGGAGAGAGTCTCTCGCAGGAGCAGTTGAAGCCCTTCTTACAGAGTCTGCTGGCGGACCGTTTTCAGCTTAAGGTTCACTGGGAAACGCGCGAGGAGAATATTTATGCGCTCACAGTGGATAAGTCCGGACTCCGGATGAAAGAAAATCTCGAGGGCAAAGACCCGAGTATGAATACCCAGAAGAATTCCGGGCGCGTGCGGATGAAAGGGGTTGGCGTGCCTATGGCGATGCTCGCGTCGAATCTGGGGAACCAGGTGGGCCGAATTGTTGTGGACAAGACAGGATTGGCTGGCGCCTGGGATTTTCAGGGCGCCTGGGAGATCGACCCCACGCCCGATTCCGAGGCCCCGTCCATATTCACCGGCCTCCGTGAGCAGCTTGGCCTCAAACTGGTTCCGCAAAGAGGACCGGCCAGCATGCTGGTGATAGATCGGGTCGAGAGACCCTCTGAAAACTGAGGCCTCGAACCGCCGTCACGCCGCTGAGACCCCCGGACTCTGGCCTCACAGCACCATCTCCATATGGATATCCGACCGCGCATAAGGTGACGGCTCAACACGCTCCGCCGGAATCCGCGTAAACCCCACCGATTCATACAGGTGGATGGCGTCGGGGAGTTTGTGGCTCGTTTCGAGGTAAAGCTCCCGGGCACCCAGCCCCCGGGCATACTCGATGACCGCCGTCAGAATGCGCCGGCCCACCCCAGCGCCCCTGTGGGCGGAACTCACGGCCATTTTGCCCAGCTCGAAGCACGTTTTTCCCTTTGGAATCAGCGCAACAGCCGATTGGAGCTTTATCGCGGAGAGCCATCAGAATATGCCCACCCGCCGCGATAATGCTGGCCTCAGGATTCCCCCGGATCTCTAAGTCCTTTGCTTCCAGTGTAAAAAGCTCACGAATCTAGGCCTCGTTCAGCTCTCGGAACGCCATCTCGTCGCCCGCCTGAAATGGCCGGATCAGCAGTGGAAATTTTGACATACATAGCCCATGCGGGCTAACCTTAAGAATTGCCACAATTTACCACAGTGGCTACGCTCAAACACTTTGCGATGGTTTTGTTCCTGTTATCACCTGGGTATGCTCAAATGCTGCGTATGGAAGCAAGTGCGGACGCCATGGGCTCCAGCTTTAACCTTCTGAAGATCGACGGCCTTTACCCGGACTCCGGGCATCTGCCGCAATCGGGTGAAGCGATCCTCCGCGATCAATCGCTCCCCACATCCGGCACTTCTGAAAACTTTTTTACAGCCGAAGGAAAAACCTGGAGCCATCTCATGGATCCCCGTAGGGGCTTTCCATCCCAGGGTACTCTTTCGGTCTCGGTAATTTCCCCGCGAACACTCGACAGTGAGGCGTGGGCGAAGCCATACTTTATAAATGGCCGTCAATGGACGGCAGCGCATAAGCCCCACCAACGGGTGTTTTACTGCGACGATAAGGCGGAACAACGATGCGCGTGGCTCCAATGACGAGTCGATTCCTTGATGCCTGCAGACGCCGGCCGACCGATGTCCGGCCGGTCTGGTTCATGCGGCAGGCTGGCCGGTACATGAAATCCTACCGGGATATCCGGGCGAAACACTCGATGCTCGAAATCTGCAAACGGCCCGATCTGGCAGCGGCCGTTACGCTCCAGCCTGTCGAAGCGCTCGATGTGGATGCCGCCATCATCTTCGCCGATCTGCTGCTGCCCATCGAACCGATGGGGCTGAAGCTCAGCTATCCCAAAGACGGCCCGCGCATCGAAAACCCGGTGCTCTCGAGCGAGGATGTGGACGCGCTTTCCACCTCGAACACAGACGATCTCGGTTACGTCGGCGAGGCGATCCAGCAGACCGTTCGCGCGCTCGCCGGCCGCGTGCCGGTCATCGGTTTCTGCTCCGCGCCGTTCACCCTCGCCAGCTACATGATCGAGGGCGGAGCCAGTAAGAACTTCATCCGCACCAAGCGTATGATGTATAGCGATGAAACCCTGTGGCGCCGCCTGATGGGCAAAATCGTCGACGTTCTTGCGCCCTTTGCCATCATGCAGGTGGCCTCCGGCGCCCGCTCCATTCAGGTCTTCGACAGCTGGGTAGGCGCGCTCGCCGCGGACGACTATGTTCGCTTCGCGCAGCCCTACTCGCGCGCTCTCATCGA
>JBDUBZ010000385.1:0-3558 GCA_040003745.1 Terriglobia bacterium | reverse complement strand
AGGCCCGGTCTGGATTCCCAAACTCTACAACGGGAAGAACCGGACCTTTTTCTATGGCAGTTGGTTTTCCCAGCGCATTCCGCTCGGTTCTTTCTCAACCGCCACCGTGCCAACCCTCGCTATGCGTAACGGCGCATTCAGCGGCGTCGTGCGTGATACTCAAACAAGTCAACCGTTCCCAGGCAACCAGATTCCAGCAACCAGAATCAGCTCCGTTTCGGCTAAGCTGCAGGACAAGTACTATCCGCTGCCGACGTCCGCGGCCGCGGCCAACAATCTCGCCTTTGAAGTGCCCTTCCCTGCCGATCTTTTCCGCGGTGACTGGTTTTTCTGGCGTCTGGATCATAACTTCTCGTCCAAGAACAGCGCGGATGTCCGATGGACCCAACGCAAAACACCGTATGTTCTCAGCAGTGGACTTCCGGGCCAGTTCTGGACCCGCAAGCGCGATCACCAACAGTGGGTCGCCTCCGACACCCACATCTTCTCGCCCAGCCTCGTCAACACCTTTCAATTCGGCCTGTCCACCGATTACATCGTCGATGGCGACACCGTAGCCGGACGCACGCCTCTCGATGGTTCCAACGTTTTGAGTGAAATCGGGCTGATCGGCTCCAACCCGTCCGGCTTCAAAGGGCAAGGCTTCCCAACGGTTTCAGTCACCGGCCTCACCACGCTTTCGCTTCAACCGGGCGGCATTGTCAACGACAACAGCGCCTACACTATCAATGAAGCGATCACGAAGACAAAAGGCCATCACGTTTGGAAATCGGGCGCGACGGTGCAGTGGCAGAAGACCTTCGCCGGTGAGATCCCCAACTACGGATCCTTCTCGTTCGACGGCACGCTTTCCGGCGCTCCGTACGCCGATTTTCTGCTCGGCTTTCCGCGGTCGAGTTCCCGCACCAACCCCATCTCTAACCGCCATCAGAATGCCACTGAGATCGGGCTGTTCACGCAGGACACCTATAAAGTCACCAGCCGCCTAACGCTTGAATACGGCCTGCGGTGGGATTACTACACCTCGCCGGTCTATTCAGATGGACTGATGTACAACTTCGACAAAGCTTCCGGCAGTGTCATCGTGCAGCAAGAAGCCCTTGCTAAGGTTAGTCCGCTCTACCCGAAAAACATCCTGATCCGCGCAGGCGATCCTCAGCCGGTCCCGAGCAAAACCAACTTCCGCCCGCGCCTGAGCGCCGCCTTTCGCATCACCCCCAAATTCGTTGTGCGTGGCGGCTATGGCATGTTCACTGAGCGTATTGCGCTCTTCCAGCGCGTCAGCGGCGGCGGACCTTTCCAGATCGCGGAGACTTACCAAAACCAGGCCGGCCAGACGACGCAACTCAACGCATTCCCGAATCCTTATCCGGCCAGCCTCGCGCTTGCAACCCTGGCCAGCCAGAGTGTAGTGAGCTTCCCAAGCCAAACCAGCAACGGAATTTTGCACCAGTATAACGTGACCGTCGAAAGGGAATTGCTTGGCTTTGGCGTCCGCGGCTCCTACGTTGGAACCCAAGGACGCGGTCTGAACTACTCGCTCAATATCAATCAGCCAGAACCAAGCCTGGTCACATTCAACGTAAATCGCCGGCCCTATCCAAATCTGGTGGGCGTGACCAATTACCGCTCTGATGGCAGTTCCCGGTACCATTCATTCCAAGTGGAAGCCAAGAAGCGCGCCGCAAGCGTTCTTTTCGATTTCAACTACTCTTACCAGATCAACCAGAGCAACTTCATAAATTTGGAAAATCCTTCTGACGTACTGAGTAAGTGGTCCAATGATGCGAGTACGCGGCGCCACTACGCCGTCGGGTCTTTGGTATGGACGCTGCCAGTGGGGAAAGGCCAGCGATATCTTGCCGCATCGTCGAAACTCGTGGACACGATCGTCGGCAACTGGCAGCTTTACTGGCTCAGTTATCTCGCTTCGGGATCCTTTTTCTCGCCGGCCTTTTCAGGTTCCAGCCCGTCCAACACGGGTGTGAATGGCGGCCTGCCAGACCTGGTGGGCGATCCCTCCGGCATTCCCAGATCCGTGAACCAGTGGTTCGATCCAAAGGCCTTCGCAGTCCCTCCAGCGGGCCGTTTCGGCAACGCCTTGCCAAACAGTTTGGTGTCGCAGCCACTCAATGTGCATCATCTCAGCTTGATCAGGAAATTCCCGATTAAGGAGCGTCTTTCGTTCACGCTGACGGCGGCCATCTCAAATATCTTCAACCATGCCACATTCAACAACCCGCTGAGCAACATTTCCGTTGCGGGCGCCGGCGCATTCACCAGCACCGTCGGCGTCTTCAGTTCGAACGAACGCGGGGCGTACCGTCAGATGGCGCTTAAGGGGAGGTTCGATTTTTAGGGAGCATGCGCACGCGCACACCGAAGTTTCCCGTATATGCCACCTTGTTGCGCCAACTTTTACCAGTAAACCCGCAGCCGGATTCCAGCGGTGCGCGGTTGCACCAGCCTGGTACCGACGAAGATCGACTGGAAATTGTACAGCGCGGTTTGATTCATCACGTTCGATAGTTGAAACACCGTCTCCCAGCGTTTCCGACCGTCGCGAGTCCGCTCGTAGCCGATGGCGAAATCGACCAGCGTGCGAGGCCGGACCCGTGGCGGATCGGACTTCAAATTTACCAGGCCGAGCAGATCCCTGTAGTCGGGATCTTTCGCCACAATCGCCGGGTCCGACGGATTCGAAACCAGGCCGCTGTCATAGCGCGTGGAGGCGCTGGCCCAGACGCTCTTTAGCGGACGGTATAAGACCATTCCCTGCACACCCAGGTTCTGGTCGTGATCGATCACGAACGGCCCGGAGTTCAGCACGCCGATCGCACTGCTCCCGATGAACAGACCTCCGGTGAAAGGTGGAGTCACCAGCACGCTGTAGTGCGTAAAGCTGAGGGAACCGGAAATCCGCTTCGTTTCGAGCAGCGTCACGCGGCCTTCCGCGCCGCGCACTTCCGCCTTGGCCAGCGCGGTGGGAAAGATGATGCCGGTGTTGAAGAAATTGTCGTTATCGTGCAGGTTCGTGATGTCCTTGCGGTAGTACATCCCGTTCAGGCTGATCCGGCGAGCGAGCGACTGCTGCACGCCGGCTTCAAACACGTTCTGGCGCTCAGGCCGGATGCGGATCAGCGCGCCGCCCAGCGCCGAGCGCACTTCGGGTGAAACCAAAACGCTTGCCCGTTCGGAGTTGCTCAGCAGTAGATTTTCGTTCACCGGCGTCTGGTAGATGCGATTATACGAGGCGCGGAACACGGTCCCGGTCCGACGGATATGGTATGCCGCGCCGAGTCTCGGTTGAAACTGCGTGCCATGCACGAGGAACGAATAATTGTCGTAGCGCAAGCCCAGGTTCAACAGCAACGGCCCGAGTTTGATCTTATCCTGCACGAATCCGGAATACTGATTTCCTGCCCGCTTATCGGAAAACTGAAATAGGCTTCCACCGCGGCTCAGATCGTAGGCGGACAACAAGACGCCGCCGAACGCCGGATCCGTGATGCCGAAACGGAAATCCTCACTCACGGGGAAGTGCTGCACATCCGCTCC
>JBDUBZ010000384.1:0-3594 GCA_040003745.1 Terriglobia bacterium | reverse complement strand
ACCTGGGGACCCGCGCCGACGTTCGCCGGATTTCCATTTCGGGCCTGGAGGGCACCACGTATCTCGATAAAACAGAGGGCATGCGGCGGAAGGTGCGGCCGGATCAGCCCATCGCTTTCAGCCAGGAAACCGATCAGGTGCATGTCAATACAGAAGCCACGTGCGTCATTGACGATCCGGTCTGGAATCGCCGGATCACCATTGCGAAGACAGGTTCTCTGAGTACGGTGGTCTGGAATCCCTGGATTGAAAAAGCCGCGGCGATGCCGGACTTTAGTCCGGATGAGTGGCAGCGTATGGTCTGTGTGGAAACGGCCAACGTGGGCGAGAATGCCGTGACCATCGACGCCGGCCAGTCGCACGTTATGACAGTAACGATCAGCCTTTAGCGGAATTCTTCAGCGGGCGTTTTTCAGCGACCGACCACCACGGTCATCCCAGCCGGGCTGAGGGCCAGATGATCCATCCGGAAACCCATGGCGAACCACTCGGACACCTTCGCCTGGGGGAACGTGGGCTTGACATAGTTTTCAATCAAAAAGTCGAGCGTACGCCCGCTGATCGGCAGGCCCGAAATTTCGACACTTTCCACGTCCACGCGCGCCCGGCCCTTCAGCGACGTGAGCCGCGCCGTCACCGTTACGGGCCGCTCGCCCGCAAGTAAGTTTTTCATGATCCAGCCAGGGGCCTGACCGGTTGCAGTCTGACGCAGCTTTAAGAAATCGACCAGGGCGTAGCCGGTGGCGCGGTCATTCTGCAACGCCAGGCGAAAATCGCGCACTCCGCCGGCCAGACGAACACCGGCCTCATCCCTCATGAACGAATTCAGCTCGGCTTTCGAAAAGAAAATTCGCGACCCCGCGGGGGGGTGCCCCTGCTGGATGATCGCCATTTTTTGCGCAGCCGATCGCGACTCAACTAACGAAGCGCCCGTCAGGCCGGCGATCGCGAGACAGGCGGCGATGGCTTTCAAAAACCTCACGTTTCTATTGACGCACGGGGCTGCGTTCAAGACACACTGAGATTGTGGCCGGTATCTCCATTCGCGAGGCTGTGGAAAGCGATTATCCAGCTATAGCCCGAATCCAGCAGGGGTGTCCCGAAGCGGCTCAGTGGCCGGTGGGGGATTATTCCAACTATCGCGTTCTGCTCGCTTTGTGGGAGGGCGTGCCAGCAGGCTTCTGCGCCTGGCGAACAGTCGCCCCCGGCGAATCGGAACTGCTGAACCTTGCGGTTGACCCGACAGCGCGCCGGAAGGGTATTGCCTCAGCCCTGCTGACCTCGCTCGGGATGCACGCGGAAGACACAATATTTCTCGAAGTGGCTGAGAACAATCGCGCCGCTCTTGCACTGTACCGGGCCGGCGGCTGGATCTGTGTCGATACCCGCCTTGGCTATTATCAGCACGGCACCGTGAATGGTATTGTCATGAAGAAATCTTCATGCTAAAGTCCGAATAGACGGGTGAAAAAGTCACCCGCACTTCAAAATGAAGTGAAGCTACCCACTGTGCCGCTAAAGCGTTCCACGCGGTACGGCGAGGCAACTCCACTCGAGGAGAAATGCCGATAATGGACGGGAACAGTCAGGAAGACATCAAAGCACACCTCGAAACGACGAACGAGCAGTTTCGTGAGCTTTTGTTGAAACATCACGAATATGACCGGCTTGTCGATGCACTGGAGAGTAAGAACGCTCCCTCGGCCGAGGATGAGATTGAGGAGCATCGACTGAAGAAACTGAAACTTCATCTGAAAGACCAGATGGAGCAAATGGTGAGCGAGTATAAGTTCGCGAACGCCGGAGGCTGAGCAATCATTCCGCAGGACCGTTTTAGAAAAAGCCCGGCCCCTGGACGCCGGGCTTTTTCATTCCGCGAGCAAACTTCCCAGCCTGTCGAGCCTTCGCTCCCACATCGACCGGCGATCCCGCGCCCACTTCTCTAGCGTGGCGAGTCCCCGCCCGTCGACGCGGCAGGTTCGCACGCGTCCCACCTTTTCGGTCTGCACCAGGCCACTCTCTTCGAGGATTTGCAGATGTTGCGCGACCCCTGTCAAAGTGATGTCGAGAGGCGCGGCAAGATTCGATACCGAAAGAGGCCCCGCGCTCAGCCTTTCGAACATAGCCCTCCGGGTCGGGTCGCCAAGCGCGTGGAAGATGCGGTCGATATCCATTGCTAGCTGCTGAGTTGTTTCGCCAGCTTTTCCAGCAGACTCCGCCATCCGGCTTCGCGGATTTCAGGACCGTCGGAGCCCTCGAAAAATGCGCCCTGATGGGCGCAGATCAGATCGGTTCCGCTGTCCGTTGCCAGAAACTCACAGGTGACCAGCGAGGCCGATATCCTGCTTCCGTTGACGGCCATGGTTGAGGCGGAGACAATGCGCTGGTTCGGCACAATATCCAGGTGGATTCCCTCACTCACCAGAACTGCGCCGCTGAAGGGCGTGCCTTCACGGAACCGGTAAGCGAGTTGCTCCGCTCCGCCGACACGAAAATCGAGAGTAAACTTCTCGACGTCGTGAGTATCACTGTCACTAAACCAGCGGCGCTTCAGGGCCGGATCGGCGAAAGCGGCGAAGACTTGCTCGGGTGTTTTTAGGAAGCTGCGTTCGAGCACGAACGTGCTGTGAATGACTGATTGCTGCATATCGGAGGGAACTCCCTTTTTTGATACTGAAGTAACAAGTTCAGTATTGCCCAGCCGCGCCGCTATTGTCAAGTGTATGCTTCAGTATTGGAACTCAGGCCCCGCAGCCGGTGTCTGAACCGAAATCATGACCCTGAAAACGACGCCGCTCATCCCATTTTCGTTGTGGACGCGGATGTCGCGCAGAACCTCAATAGGCAGGATGCGAAGAATTGGGCGGCTTAATCTCGTTCCTGTGTGCTGGAAAAGAAATCGACCTGAAGGCAAGGTTTCGGGCCGCGCGAAAAATCGACTGGGAGAAGTACCGCAAACACTTCGCCGGGTGATCCCCAACTAAGGACTCAAACCGCCAACAGCCGGCAGACTTCACGGGCCGCATTATGCGCCGCGATTTTCTTCGATGAGCCGTCGGCCGATGCTGCGATCCCGCGTCCGACACGCGCCTCCACCGTAAAGGTGCGGGCGTGTCCGGGGCCGGCCTCGCCCAGCAGAACATATTCCGGCTGCGGCAGTTTACGCTCGCGTGAAAGCCGTTCCAGTTCGGCGCGAAAATCGTGCGGCGGACCCGCGCCGGCGAGTTCCGACAGCACTTCTTTCGAAGGGATGGTGTAGCGCAGCAGCACCGCGCGCGCCGCATCCGGACCGCCATCCAGATACACGGCCGCCAGCACCGCCTCGAAGGTATTCACCAGCAAGCGCTGCTTGGAGCGGCCGCCAGCCGACTCCTCCCCACGCCCCAGCTTGAGATACCGCCCGAGCTCCAGGCGTTGGGCAGCCTCCACCAGGTGGTTGGCGCTCACCAGATGATTCTTCAGCGTGGAGAGCCGGCCTTCGTTGAAATCGGGGAATCTGTGAAACAGCCATTCGCTCACCAGCCACCCGAGAATGCTGTCGCCCAGAAACTCCAGCCGTTCGTTATCGAGCGGGTCCTCGCCGTGCGCTTCATG
>JBDUBZ010000383.1:0-3594 GCA_040003745.1 Terriglobia bacterium | reverse complement strand
CCGATGTCGATCACACCGGCGTTCTCTCCAATGCCGGCGAGCATCCGGCGAAGGTGCTGGCTCCCGATCGGGCGCCGCGCCTGATCACCACGGTTTCGCAGAAACTGCGGCGGTTCGAAGAAGAAGGTATTGAAGCGGTACTCCTCTTACCGTTTTCGCTGGAGTTTGCGACCCTAAGCCCGGACGATTTCGTTGTTCAGATCGTGGCTCGAACCCTCGCCGCGCAATACGTGCTGGTGGGGGAAGATTTCCGATTTGGACATAAACAATCCGGCAGTGTGGCGACACTGCGCCAGCTTGGAGAGGAAATGGGGTTCGAGGTGGAACCCATTTCCGAGATCGCGGCCCATGGCCAGCGGGTCAGCAGTTCCGCCATTCGAAAGCTCGTGACGGAAGGGCGTGTATCGCGGGCCTGCCGGATGATGGCCGCGCCTTTTGCCCTGGAAGGCGCGGTGGTGGCCGGCAAAGGGATCGGATCGAAACAGACCGTGCCGACCCTTAACCTCGCGCCCGAGAATGAATTGCTGCCGAAGACCGGCGTGTACGTCACGAGGACGCAGGCTGAGGGGCGGGCATGGCGTTCCATCACCAATGTTGGCTACCGGCCGACGTTTGATGGCGAAGGAATCACGGTCGAAAGTTTCTTGCTCGATTCTTTCGATGGTGAGACTCCGGAGCGGATCGAGGTCGAATTCCTGGCGAGGATGCGCGATGAGCGGAAGTTCGACACTCCGGAGCTTTTGAAAGCGCAGATCATGCTCGACGTGCGCGCAGCGCTGGGCTTCCACAGGCGCTTCGAGCGGCTGCGCATGGCATAATTTTAACTTCAATCCGATTGGCTTCTTAAGGAGAGCTTCCGATGAGTCTTACCCCCGGAAAATTGCAGCACATGAATGCGCTGTCGAACGACGCAGGCGTGATTGCCGCGGCGGCTATGGATCAGCGCGGCAGTCTGAAAAAGTCAATTGCTGCCGCGAAAGCCGTGCCCCAGGAGCAGGTTACCGACCAGATGATGGAGGAGTTCAAGGTCGCGGTTTCGCGGATTTTGACACCCTATGCCAGCGCCATCCTGCTCGATCCGGAATGGGGGCTGCCGGCCGCCAAAGCGCGCGCGAAGAACGCTGGCCTGTTGCTCGCTTATGAGGAGACCGGTTACGACAACACGCAGCCGGGGCGTCTGCCCGATCTGCTGCCGCATCTTTCCGTGAAGCGCATCAAGGAAATGGGCGCGGACGCCGTGAAAATCCTGCTCTATTACACGCCTTTCGATTCCGCGGATATTAACGACATCAAGCATGCTTTCACCGAGCGGATCGGAGCGGAATGCGAGACGTACGATATTCCTTTCTTCCTGGAATTCGTGGGCTACGACGAAGCCGGCGCCGATGAGAAGGGCCTGGCATATGCGAAGAAGAAGCCCGCCATCGTCAAAGGAGCCATGCAGGAGTTTTCAAAGCCTGAGTATAAGGTCGACATTTTGAAGGTAGAAGTGCCGATCAATCCGGCGTTTGTACAGGGCAGCCGCGGTTTCAAGGGTGGTGAGGCGGCCTATACGAGAGCGGAGGCGCTCCAATTGTTCCGCGATGCGGCGTCTGTCGCGACCAAACCATTCATTTATCTGAGCGCGGGGGTTTCGAACGAGGTCTTCATCGAAAACCTGGAATTCGCGGCGGAGAGCGGCACCGACTATTCGGGCGTGCTGTGCGGGCGCGCCACGTGGCTCGATGGTGTCGCGATCTACGGCAAGCAGGGACTAACGGCTCTGGAAGACTGGCTCTCAAAGCAGGGCGTTAAGAATATACAGGCGGTGAATGAAGCGATCAAGCCCGCCAAGCCCTGGAAGCTGAAGGCCGGGGTTGCGGGCGCTTAGAGGAGATGGATATGTCTACTACATCGGCGGCGCCGTTAAGCCGCAATAAACATTTGCGCAAATGGGTTGAAAAAATGGCCCAGCTGACGCAGCCGGAATCGATCCACTGGGTGGATGGCTCACAGGAAGAGTACGACCGCCTGTGCGCCCAGATGGTGGAGGCCGGCACGTTCATTAAGCTCAATCAGGAGTTGTGGCCCGGCTGCTTCTACGCTCGTTCGGACGCCAACGATGTGGCGCGCGTGGAAGACCGGACGTTCATCTGTTCGCTGTCGCGCGATGCCGCCGGGCCGACGAACAACTGGATGAATCCGTTTGAGATGCGGAAGAAGCTGAAGGGCCTTTTCGACGGATCGATGCGCGGACGCACCATGTATGTGCTTGCGTTCAGCATGGGGCCTGTCGATTCGCCTATGTCGCAGATCGGCGTGCAGCTCACCGATTCGCCCTATGTAGTCGTCAATATGCGCATCATGGCGCGCATCGGGCTGCAGATATTCAGGGAAATCGATAAAGACGTCAAGCGCGTGGTGCCGTGCATGCATACGGTAGGCGCGCCACTCGAGCCCGGTCAGGTGGATGTGCCGTGGCCATGCAATAAAGAGAAGTACATTGTTCACTTCCCCGAGACACGCGAGATCTGGTCGTACGGTTCGGGTTACGGCGGCAACGCGCTGCTGGGAAAGAAGTGCTTCGCCCTGAGAATCGCTTCGAATATTGCGCGCGATGAAGGGTGGCTTGCCGAGCACATGCTGATTCTCGGTGTCGAAAACCCCGAGGGCGAAAAGACTTACGTGGCGGCGGCTTTCCCGAGTGCATGCGGCAAGACGAACTTCGCGATGCTGGTGCCTCCGGCGGGGTTTGAGGGATGGAAGGTCTGGACCATCGGCGACGATATCGCCTGGATCAAGCCGGATGAAAATGGGCACCTGCGGGCCATTAATCCCGAGGCCGGTTTCTTTGGAGTGGCGCCCGGGACATCCGCGAAGACCAATCCAAACGCGATGGCCACGCTGGCGAAGAACAGCATTTTTACGAATGTTGCGCTGACACCGGAAGGCGGCGTGTGGTGGGAAGGAATGACGGATAATCCCCCCGCCGAGTGCCTGGACTGGCAGGGACGAAAGTGGACGCCCGCGATCGGTAAAGAGACCGGGGTCAAGGCTGCACATCCGAATTCGCGCTTTACAGCGCCGGCTTCACAATGCCCCACCATTGATCCCGACTGGGAATCCCCACAGGGAGTGCCTATCAGCGCGATCATTTTCGGCGGCCGGCGCGCCACGACAATACCACTGGTCTACCAGGCTTTCAACTGGAGTGCCGGTGTCTATGCCGGGGCTACGATGGGCTCGGAAACGACGGCTGCGGCAGCGGGCGCCGTCGGAAAGGTGCGGCGCGATCCCATGGCAATGCTTCCGTTCTGCGGGTATCACATGGGCGATTATTTCCGGCACTGGTTGAAGGTGCAGCGGCTGCTGAGCGAAACGCCGCGAGTGTTCCACGTGAACTGGTTCCGCAAGGACGCCGATGGCCAGTTCATCTGGCCCGGATTCCGGGAGAATATGCGGGTTCTGAAGTGGATTGTGGACCGGGCCCGGGGACGCGCCGTGGGCCGGGAAACTCCTATCGGCTGGACACCCCGGTATGAAGACATCGAGTGGAAAGGGATGGATTTTGCCCGTGAGAAATTCGATGAGCTGCAGGCCTTCGATCATGCCGCC
>JBDUBZ010000382.1:0-3595 GCA_040003745.1 Terriglobia bacterium | reverse complement strand
CGGCAGCGGCCATCATGGGGATGAACAACATCTACTATCGTTTCCAGCATCTGAGCGGGAATGAAAAGTACTCTCAGATTCCGGCGCGGTTGCGTATGCAGGTCATCCGGTCGCATGGTTCGGATCCGATGGATTTTGAACTGTGGTGCCTGGCGGTATCGGCGATCAACGGTTGCGGGTCATGCGTGACGTCGCATGAGAAGGTGCTGCGGGAGAAGGGCGTTACCGAGGAGACAATTCTTGCGGCGGTGAGGATTGCGAGCGTGATCCACGGGTCGGCCGCGGTACTCGACGCACCGCTTTAATCGAAGCGCTTTCAGCGGTTACGGTGTATCTCGCAGTCGAGGTTTACGGGGCGCGATGAAGACGGCGGCCGGCTGATTTCTCGGGTCGGCGCCGATTTTGACTCCGTCCTCCGGCATACATTCGCTTCACGGCTGACGCGCTGCGGCGTGGACTTCGTAGCGGTGCAGGAACTCCTGGGCATTCCACGATCAACGCCACCTTGCGGTAGGCGCACAGCAATCACGAGACGAAGGCGCAAGTAGTGACACAGGAACCGAGAAAAGACAAAAGCGGCATCAGTGACACCCCTCGTAAGATGAACCAATCAAGTAAGATAGGAAGTGGAGGAATGGCAGAGCGGTTGAATGCGCCGGTCTTGAAAACCGTTAGAGTCGAAAGGCTCTCGGGGGTTCGAATCCCTCTTCCTCCGCCAAAAAACTTCGTCAGTTTCAGTGCCCCACCTTACCTGAGTGCCCCTGCAATTGGCGACCGCGATTCCAGACGCCCTTGCACCGTGCCGCGTCAGGGGTTCCGCGCGGCCATTTTATTTCACGGGGAGTCAGGGTTTGTCAGGTAATAACATTTCCATAGTGAAATGTTTGGCACTATCCTGGAGCGGATTCTCAGCGTTTAAAGGAATCCAATCGGCCGCAATGGCGTTGGGTTTCCAGGCTTCGGCCGAAAACTCCAGCACGGCGAAGCCGCAGTTCGGAGGCACGTACGACTCCCGCCATTCCCCGGTTATCTGGGCGCAGATGGCCTGAATGACCGCACCATGGCAGACCACCAGGATTTCCCGGGCACGACCTTCCCGCAATGCGTCGAGTGCCGAAAAAGCCCGCAGACGGACTTCGTGGAGGCTCTCGCCAGCCGGCGGTTTCCACAGCCAGTGACTCCTGGGGTTGTAGGCGGGGTCGGCGAGCATCATTTCTCCCATGTCCTCGTAAGGTCGCCCTTTTAGACAACCGAAATCACGTTCGTGAATACCAGAAGTCACCTCGGGTTTCAAATCCAGCGCGCTGCCGATGATTTCGCTGGTTTGACGGGCCCGAAGGAAAGGACTGGAAAGCAGAAGATCCGGGCGGAACTCACGCGCCAGGCGCGCGGCAATTTCGGCCGATTGACGACGCCCGGTATCGGTCAGCGGGATGTCTTCAGATTCAGCGAAGCGACGCTGGCGATTCGCCTCGGTTTCGCCGTGCCGGACAAGAATGACTTTGCCTTCCATGCTTCATGTATACCGCCACGTTCTGGAGTTGCGGCGTTAGTAGCGTCAGTGCTGCGTCAGTGGCCCCGATGGTACTCATCGGGTTGGCGGAACTGGCTTATAGCGGTACACTGAAACCTCGTAGTAGTCGGTCTGACCTCCTTCAGAAGAACTAAAACCCAAGTGAAAGTACTGTTTATTCTTTGTCTCGCCGTTGGCTTGTCCTATGACGCTCGTTCGCAGACCACTGGAATGCTGGACGGCAAAGATGCCGTTCTCGAAAGTTATAGAACACGGCCTCTGTCATTTGAAGCCAACGAGGGCCAGACAGACTCCCGGGTAAAGTTTCTCAGCCGGCGCGGCGCGGCCTCATTGTTCCTTACGGCCACTGAAGCGGTGATTTCTCTGCGGGAGACCAAACCCTCCGATGTGCCCAAAGTGTCGTCGATAGCCTTGAAATGGGCTGGAGCGAACCCGGCGGCCAGCGTGGAGGGCGTCAGCCCTTTGAAGGCGACCGCCAATTATCTACTGGGGCGCGACCCTTCTAAATGGCAAAGCGGAATTTCGACTTTTGGCAAGGTCAGGTACGAGGATATTTATCCCGGGATCGACCTGATCTATTACGGCGATGGCGGAAATCTGGAATACGACCTTGATCTGGCGCCAGGGGCGGATCCTGCGCGAGTTCGCATGAAGTTCAGTGGAGCGGAGAGACTCGAGATCGATAGCTCAGGGGACCTGGTTGTCGAAACAGGCGGCGAACAGGTTCGCTTCCATAAGCCTGTCGCCTACCAGGTGGCTGCCTCGGCGGGCAATGCGGGAAGGGATATGGTCGCCGCGCGATTCGTCAGACATGGGCCGGCTGAAATCGGGTTTGAAATGGGAAGCTACGACCATGCCCGCTCGCTGATTATCGATCCGCAACTGACTTACAGCACTTATCTCGGAGGCAGCGGCAACGACCAGGGCGAAAAGCTCACGCTGGACACCAACGGCAATGCGTATGTCGTCGGCCTGTCGTATTCGTCCGATTTCCCGGTAGCCGGCGCTTACCAGAGCGCAAATGGAGGAACTATCAATGCCGTCGTTTCGAAACTGAACACGGAAGCTGCCGGTTCCGCCTCGCTTGTTTACTCCACTTACCTGGGCGGCAGCGGGACAAACATCGGCCGAGCTATCGTTGTTGACTCCCTCGGCCAGGCGTACATTGTGGGCGACACTAATGCCCCCAATTTCCCGGTTACCAGTGGCGCTTTTCAGACCACCTGCAAGCTCGCCACCGGCGTATGCACCAGCGACGTTTTCGCAGCCAAGCTCAACGCCAGCGGCACGGCGCTGCTTTATTCGACATATCTGGGCGGAACCGGATCCGAATTCGGTTTCGCCGTCGCGATTGACCTCAATGGGCACATCTTTGTAGGGGCGAATACGGGTTCGGCCGATCTCCCGGTCACCGCCGGGGCTTACCAGACCACATTTGCCGGAGGCGGTGTCAAGTATGGCGACGCCTGGATCGCGAAGCTCAATCCCGGCGGACAGGGAGCCTCGGATCTGCTCTATGCCACGTATCTCGGCGGCAGTGGGTCGGAGGCACTTTTTGCGATGGTGATAGACAGCACTGGCGCTCTGTGCCTGACGGGAAGCACGACGTCGGACAACTTTCCACTCTCCGCTTCGGCCTTCAGCACTACTTATCGTGGCTCCGGTGCGCTGACGCTGGGCGACGTCTTCGTGACGAAACTGAACCCGGGCGGCGGGGGGACTGCCGATCTGCTGTATTCAACCTATCTCGGAGGCGCCGATGACGACCGCGGAGAAGCCATCGCCCTTGACGCATCCGACAAAATTTACATCACCGGGCTCACGGGTTCCAGCGCGTATCCCGTGACAGCCGGGGCTTTCCAAACAAACTTTCTCGCCAACAATACGTGTAACGGGTCCGTTTGCTACCATGCCATCGTCGCAAAAATTGATCCCACTCTCTCGGGCGCCGCTTCGCTGATATATTCCACTCTCCTCGAAGGCAACACTTTCGATCTGGGCCACGCCATAGCGCTTGACGCGGCGGGCATGGTGTACATCGGCGGAGAGACAGCTTCCACC
>JBDUBZ010000079.1:0-12178 GCA_040003745.1 Terriglobia bacterium | reverse complement strand
AGAGATGGGTCGAGGTCCAGACCAGGCACGCGACGGTAGCGATCGTGAGAGCCATCAAAGAGAGGTTGTCAAGCGTGTAGTCCAGCAGATACATCACGCCGAAAGTACTGATCAGCGACACCGGCACGGAAATACTGGGAATGAAGGTAGCCCACCCGTTCCGCAGAAAAACGAAGACAACCAGGATCACCAGACTGATGGAAATCGCCATCGCTGTTTCGGCATCTATCACAGAGGCGCGAATCGTGGTTGTCCGGTCGTTGTCGATGCTCAGCGTCGCGGTGGGCGGCAGCGTCGCTTTGAACTGGGGCAGCACCGCCCGGACGTTATCCGCCGTCTCAATGATGTTGGCCCCGGGTTGACGGCTGACCATCACGAGCACCGCCGGCTTGCCGCCCGCAAGGCCGATATTCCGGACATCTTCCACCGAATCGAAAACACGGCCGAGATCGGACAGACGAACCGGCGCGCCATTGCGGGAAACCACCACCAGGTCTTTGTAATCCTTCGCCTCAAACAGCTGATCCGTGGTCTGAATCGGCAGCGTCATGTCGTGATCCGTCAACTGGCCCTTGGGCCGGTTCGCGTTGGCGCTGGCAAGGAAACTGGCGACCTGGTCGAGCCCGATGTTGTACCCGGAGACGGGCTGAGGATTCAGTTCCACCCGCACCGCGGGAAGCGAACTGCCACCCACACTCACCTGGCCGACGCCTCGTACCTGGGAGAGCTTTTGCGCCAGTACGGACGATGCCATATCGTAGAGCGTCGGCGCCGGAACCACGTCCGATTTCAGGGAAAGAATCAAAATGGGCGCGTCCGATGGGTTCACCTTCCGGTACCGCGGATTGGTCGGCAGATTGGCTGGCAGATACCCCGCAGCCGCATTGATGGCCGCCTGCACGTCCCGCGCCGCCGCATTAATGTCGCGGTTCAGATCGAACTGCAGAACCACCGTGGCCGACCCCAGCGAACTGTTCGACGTCATCTCCGTAATACCGGCAATACGCGTGAATTGCTTCTCGAGCGGGGTTGCCACAGACGCGGCCATGACCTCGGGGCTTCCCCCCGGCAGCGAAGCACTCACGTAGACCGTCGGAAAATCCACCTGCGGCACAGGCGAAACGGGCAGCCGCGTGTATCCGATTGCCCCGGCGAGGGTGATCGCAAACGTCAGAAGCGTTGTCGCAACCGGCCGCTGGATAAATATTGTCGAAACGCTCAGGCCGGCACCTCCGGCAGATTCAATTGCTCGGGCTCATGATGCCTGCGCAGGCTCTTCACCCATACGGCCGCCCGCCCGAATGCCAGATAAATTACCGGGGTGGTGAAGAGCGTCAGCACCTGGCTCACCAGCAATCCGCCAATGATCGTGATGCCCAGCGGTCTGCGCAACTCCGAACCCACGCCGCTGCCGAAAGCCAGCGGCACCGCGCCCAGCAGCGCCGCCATCGTCGTCATCATGATGGGCCGGAAGCGCAGCAGGCACGCCTGGTAGATGGCCTCTTCCGGGCTCTTGCCCTCATGCCGTTCCGCTTCCAGCGCGAAATCGATCATCATAATGGCGTTCTTCTTCACAATGCCGATCAGGAGGATGATTCCGATGAGAGCAATCACGTCGAGATCCTCATGGAACAGGATCAGGGCCAGAATCGCGCCCACACCAGCCGAAGGCAGCGTGGAAAGAATGGTCAACGGATGGATGTAGCTCTCATACAGCACGCCCAGCACGATGTAGACGGTGATGATCGCCGCCAAAATCAGAATCGGTTCGCTCGCGAGCGAATTTTCAAACGCGGCCGCCGTGCCCTGGAAAGTAGGCTCAATGCTCGCCGGCATTCCAATCTCTTTCGTGGCTTCGCGGATGTGCTGAACGGCCGCGCCCAGAGACGCGCCCGGCGCCAGATTGAACGAAAGCGTTACCACGGGGAACTGGCCCTGGTGGTTGATCGCGACGGCGATGGGAACCTTGGTTACGCGCGTGAATGCCGCGAGCGGAGCCTGGGGCTGCGAAGCCGCGCCCGTGAGGGCCGTATTGGTGCCCGACAGCGCAACCGTAGATGCCAGGTTGGCCGACGCCGCCCCGATCTGCACCCGCAAATCCTGCAGAGCCGACGCGCTTTGCTGCCACTGCGGGCCCACTTCGAGGATCACGTGATACTGGTTCGATTGCGTGAATATGGTCGACACCTGGCGCTGCCCGAACGCGTCGTAAAGCGCATCGTCCACGTTCTGCGGAGTAATGCCGAGCCGCCCGGCGGTATCGCGGTCGATATCGATCTTTAACCCCAGTCCGTTGTTCTGCTGATCTGTCGCGACATCGCGCAGTTCCGGAATCTGCTTCAGACGCTCAACCACCTTCGGCACCCACAGATCGAGGATTTCCTTCTGCGGAGCGTCGAGGGCATACTGATACTGCGAGCGGCTGATGCGGTCTTCCACCGTAAGATCCTGCACGGGCTGCAGGTAGAGCCTGATGCCCGGAATCCGCGCCAGCTTCGGTTGCAGCCGCCGGATGATATCGACTGCGGAACCCGACCGCTCGTTCAGCGGCTTGAGCGTGATCTGAATGCGCCCGGCGTTCGGAGTTGTGTTGGTGCCATCCACACCGATAAACGACGAAAGATGCGCCACCGCCGGATCTTCCAGGATTACGTTCGCCAGTCTCTGCTGGCGCTCCGCCATCGAAGGGAACGACACAGTCTCAGGGGCTTCGGAAATCCCCAGGATCACGCCCGTATCCTGTACGGGAAAGAACCCCTTGGGAACAATCAGGAACAGGAAAACGGTAAGCGCAAGCGTGCCCACCGCGATCATCAGGGTAAGAAACTGATGGCGCAAAACCACTCGCACCATGGCGCCGTAACCCTCAATCGTCTTGACAAAGCCCCATTCGGACCAGCGATAGAATTTGCCCTGCTCATGTTCCGGCTTGTGTTTCAGAATCCTCGCCGCCATCATCGGTGTCAGCGTGAGCGAGACGAACGCGGAAAGCATGATCGTGACGGCCAGCGTGACCGCAAACTCGCGGAACAGGCGGCCCACGATATCCGCCATGAAAAGCAACGGAATCAGCACCGCGATCAGCGAAACCGTGAGCGAAACAATGGTGAATCCAATCTCGCTCGAACCCTTGAGCGCCGCCTCCATTGGATCGTCGCCCATTTCGAGATAACGCGAAATATTCTCGATCATCACGATCGCGTCGTCGACCACAAACCCCGTCGAAATCGTCAGCGCCATCAGCGATAGATTGTCGAGACTGTAGCCCAGCAGATACATCACCGCGAACGTTCCCACCAGCGAAAGCGGCACCGCGATTCCGGGAATAATAGTCGCCGCGAGGTTCCGCAGGAAAAGGAAAATCACCATCACGACCAGCGCGATAGTCAGCAGCAGCTCAAACTCCACGTCTTCGACCGACGCCCGGATGGTTGTAGTGCGGTCCGTAATGATCTGCAGATGCACCGTCTCGGGCAGGGACGACTGAATCTGTGGCAGCAGTTTCTGCACCGTATCCACCACGCCGATAATGTTGGTGCCCGGCTGGCGCTGGATGTTGAGGATGATGGCTGGATTTTTATCCACCCAGGCCGCTTGCCTGGTGTTCTCGGTGCCGTCGATGATTACGGCCACGTCCTTCAGCCGGACTGGCGCGCCATTGCGGTAAGCGATGATGATGGGCGCATACTCCGCCGCCGAGCTGATCTGATCGTTGGCGTTGATCGTCCACGCTTGCTGCGGGCCGTCGAAATTGCCCTTGGCCGCATTGGCGTTGGCGCTCCCCAGTGCCGTGCGCAGCGTTTCGAGGCTGAGCCCGTACGATGCCAGCGCGGTTGGGTTCGCCTGAACCCGCACGGCGCGCCGCTGTCCGCCGCTGATGCTGACCAGCCCCACCCCCTGCAGCTGAGAAATTCTCTGCGCCATGCGTGTTTCGGCGAGTTCCTGCACCAGCGGCAGAGGCATCACCTGCGACGTGATCGCAATAGTCAGAATCGGAGAATCCGCGGGATTGGTCTTCGAATAAATCGGGGGGCTCGGCAGATCGCGCGGCAGAAACGTGCCGGATTGATTGATCGCCGCCTGAACCTCCTGCTCGGCGATGTCGATATTGAGGTCGAGTGAGAACTGCAGCGTGATCAGCGAACTGCCGAAAGAGCTGATCGAAGTCATCTGCGTCAACCCCGGCACCTGCCCGAACTGCTTTTCGAGCGGCGCCGTCACCGACGACGTCATCACCTCCGGACTGGCGCCCGGATAGAACGTCTGCACCTGAATGGTCGGGTAATCGACCTGCGGAAGGGCGGAAACCGGCAACTCCCGGAACGCCACCACGCCGACCAGCACCAGGCCGGCCATCATCAGCGATGTCGCAACCGGCCGTTCGATGAATATTCGCGACGGGCTCAACTCGGACCGGCTCCCCGCCCGTTGCTTCCACGTCCGCTTCTGCCGCGGCCGCCTCGTCCGCGGCCACCACCCATGCCATCGTCGCCGGGCTTCCGGATACGGACCGTGCTGTTATCCTGCAGCCGGTCGGTTCCATCCACCACGACCGAGTCGCCGTCGCTCAGGCCGCTTGAAATGGAGGTGTTGTCGCCGATTACAATGTCCGGGACCACCTGTTGAATTTTGACTTTTGAATTGTCGCCCACGAGGAAAACGAAATTTCCCTGCTGGCCATGCTGAATAGCAACGGATGGCACCACAATCTGATGGCGCTTAGTGTCCACCAGCAGCCGCATATAAAGGAATTGGTTGGGGAACAATGCGTTGTTCGTGTTCGGGAAAACGGCTTTCAATTTCGACGTTCCCGTACTCTGGTCGATCTGGTTGTCCGCCGTGACCAGCGTGCCCGTTGCCAGCTTCTGGGTGTTGTCGCGGTTGAACGCCTCCACCTGCAGATGAACCCCCTGACGGATCTTGCTCATGACCTGCGGCAGGTTGTCTTCGGGAATCGTGAACAGCGCTGAGATCGGCTGCAGTTGCGTGATCACAAGAAGGCCGTTGGAGTCCGAAGCATGCACAATATTGCCGGGGTCCACCAGCCGTAAACCGATCCGGCCGCTGATGGGGGCAATGATATGCGCGTAGGTCAGGTTCAGCTTCGCGCTGTCGATATTCGCCTGGTCCGTCTTCAGACTTCCTTCAATCTGGCCCACCGTCGCCACCTGGGTATCGAGCTGCTGCTTCGCAATGGCATCCTGCGCGAGCAGGGTCTGGTAACGTTGCAGATCGAGCTTGGCATTGGCAAGGGTTGCTGAATCGCGGGCGAAGGTGCCTTCGGCGACCTCCAGCTGGACCTGATAGGGCCGCGGATCGATCTCCGCCAGGACCTGGCCCTGCTTGACGAAATCGCCCTCTTTGAAGTTGACCGACATCAACTGTCCGTCGACCCGGGTTTTCACCACCACCGTATTGTAGGCCGACGCGTTTCCAATCCCGTTCAGGTAAACGGGCACATCCATGGCTTTGGCCTTCGCAACCACCACCGGCGTCGCTGCGCCGCCCGCGCCCGCTGCTGCGCGCCCCCGGCCCCGCCCCCGGCCGCCTCCTCCCTCGGGAACCGGAATCAGATTGGGCTGACTGGCGCGCCACACGGCATAACCGGCCATCCCGGCGACAGCCAGTAGCAGCACCAACCAGATCAGGCCGCGCTTTCGGGGCCGGCGCGTCGTCTCGATCAATTGGGTGGGCGTGGTGTTGGTCGTCATTCTGGCTGCGTTCGGATATTCAAATGTAAGTGACTGCTCACAAGCATCTCAGGTAACGCTAAGGGGTAGCGTGGACAGATTTTATAGCGCTCGCCCCGCAAAGCCCATCCATCCGGTAATGCCCATACATAGTGATACAAGCCTGACCGAAAAGCCCGGGTGGAATTCACTTGGGCCACCTGACGCGAGTTAATTAACGATTGTACTTCGGCGTCACGCCCCGCAGAGCGTCCCAGACCGAATCACAGGTCTGCAGCAGTTCCTCCGGCAGTGGTCCCTCCTCGAGCGCCGCCAGATTCTGCCGCAGCTGTTCGAGGCGCGATGCCCCCAGAATCAGGCAGCTTGCGGGCGTATGGCAGTAAAGCCAGTTGAGCGCCACGCTCAGCAGAGTGCGTCCGTGAGCCTTCGCAGCAGCGCTCAGACGCTCCACAGCCTCAAACTGCGCCGGATGCCAGTAGCGGTCCAGATACATCTTATTGCCATCGAACCTCGTGCCGCTCGCCGGTGCCCCGGGCCGCTGCTTCCCCGTCAAAAGCCCGCCCGCGAGCGGATTGTAAACACACGTAAAAATTCCGAACCGCTCGCACATCGGCAGATATTCCTGCTCCACGCCCCGCGCCAGCAGGTTGTACATCGGCTGTGACACGGTGGCGGGAGTGTAGCCTTTCTTCTCGGCAATCCACTGCGCTTCCGTTACCTGCCACGACGCATAGTTCGAGGTCGCCGGGAACCGAACCTTGCCGGATTTGACAAGCTGCTCCATCGCCTCGAGCGATTCTTCAATCGGAACCGCGGGGTCGGGATGATGCAGGTAGTACAAATCCAGGTAGTCCGTGCCAAGCCTCTGCAACGAGTCGTCGATGGCTCTCAGGATGGCCGCGCGCGATAGCCCCCCGTATTCGCCCATCTTCCCGAAAACTTTGCTCGCCAGCACCACCTTGTCCCGCCGCCCGGCAATCGAGCGCCCCAGAATGCGCTCGGATTCCCCAGCGTTATAAACGTTCGCCGTATCGATGAAATTGACGCCGCTATCGAGGCACAGATCGATCATTTTGCCCGCCTCCGCCTGATCCACCTGAGATCCGAAGGTCATGGTCCCGAAGCATGCGCGCGAAACCTCCAGACCGGTCTTTCCGAGAGCTCTTGTCTGCACGACTCAATCATACTGGTCTGAATCGCATACACTGATTCAAGGAGAAATCGAAATTGGCAGATCAGGACCTGCAGGCGGAAGTTGAACGGCTTAAAGCCGAAAACGAATCACTGAAACAGAAGCGCAACACTTCAGTGTCCATGAAAGTCAGTGAAAAGGGCGCCGTATCGGTCTACGGTCTGGGACGCTTCCCCGTCACGCTCTATCAGGAGCAGTGGGTCAAATTGCTCGCAATAGCCGACGAAATCAAGGGCTTTATCGAAGAAAATAAGTCGAAGCTGAAAGTGAAGGAATAGCCCTCCCGCTAAACCCCTAAAAATGCCGGCGGTGAAAGAGCCCCTTCAGGGCGGCTCGCGATTCGGGTGAACCCACCACAAGGTTCTCCGGAAATACCGCCGGATTCATCAACTGGTCGAAAATCACCCCCGCCGCATTAATGTTCAAGCCGAAGCCCGCCAGGTACTGCAGCCGCAGATTGCGGTCGCGATTGATCTGCGCATTCCGCATCCATGCGCGCAGATCCGATCCCTGCGCCGCATAAGTCGCGAGCAGGTCGAGCGCCGACGGGTAGCCAACTTCCCGCAGTGACTGCCGGATCGCCGCGTTCCCCGGCTGGTCGAGCTTCGCCTGCATCCCGTTCACGTCGATGCGCAGCGGATCCACCTGTCCCATCAGCACCAGATCGTAGCCCTCGCCGTCGGTGTTCACATTGCCCCAGATCGTGGCATTCGGGAAGGCTTCGAAAAACGTGGCGATCTCGCTCCTGACCGCGTCCACCGAGCTCTCATAAAGGGGCACCCACTGCGTCACGATCCCGCCCGGATTCAGGTGCCGCTTACACAAATCGAAATACTCGGTCGTATAAAGCGACGCCATGCCCTTCACCCACGGATGAATCGGATCCGACGTAATGATGTCGTACTTTCCCGGTGTCGTCAGCACGAAGTGACGCGCATCGTCGTAAACGATGGAAGTGCGCGGGTCGTGCAGCACGTGGTGATTTTCTTCCCCGAAAAACCGATCGGAATTCGGAGGAATCACCGGCTCGATTTCACATATCGTAATGTGCTTGACCTCCGGATGAACCACGAAAGTCCCGGCCGTCACGCCGGCGCCGAAGCCCACGATCAGCACGGAATGCGCCCCGCTGTGCAGCAGGGCGGGCAGATGCCCCAGCATCCGCTGCAGACTCATATCCTGCGGTTCGGTCGAAGCCTCCACCTTGCCCGTCACGTGGAAATAAACAGTGCCGCTCTCCCAGCGGGACCACGCCGCGGATGAGTTAATGCCCTCCGCCATCTTCAGCAGCTCCCACGACCCTGTCGTCGAGGGAAGGCGCCGTCCGAAGCCGATCAGCTTCCACGGGATCCCGGGAATGAGCCAGGCGAGCAGGCCCGCAACCACAACGGCCGACGTCAGTTTCAGCGTCGAGCGCGTGATGACCCCCTCCAGAACGACAATGCCCGCGATGGCCGAAACCACGATCATCAATCGCTCCGAGCCATGCGTCCCCAGGGTCGGAATGAACAGCAGGCTGAAAAGCAGCGCCCCGGCTATCGCGCCCAGGGTGTTGGCTCCATAGATCCGGCCCACCAAACGAGCGGGATCGGGGTCGTCTTGCGAAACGCTGGCCAGCGCCAGCGGAAAACTCGCGCCCCACAGGATGGCCGCGGGCAGCACGGCGACCGTCGACCTGCCCACGTCCGCCAGAAAATCTTTCCATGGACCGGCCGTCGAATTGAGATTGCCCTGCCAGTACGGCAGTGAATCGGCGAGCATGTAAGCGGCCCACGCGACAGTCAGGCACACCAGCAGCTGGCTGGCGCCGAGCCAAAGCCGCGGATTCTTCTTCAGATGCGCCAGCCGGGAGCCAAAAGCCCCCCCGATTCCCAGGCCAGCCAGAAAAACGCCCAGGATGATCGAGAACGTATAAACGGTCGGCCCGAGCATCAGCGAGAGGATTCGCGTCCACACCACTTCCGCGCCCAGCGCTGTCAGGCCCGAGACTCCCACCGCCAGATACACGGGCCAGTCCGTAAGAGCCGGCTCCTCCCCCACAATTTCTTCCCTGGCTTGCGCCTCCGAAACGCCCGCGGGCAGAGCCCACGCGATCCCCGCGACCACCAGGTTCAAAGCGGCCGCAACGTAACTCGCGAACGCCATATCGTGAATTCTCAGCAGATAAAACCCGGCGGCAAAACACCCGATCACACCGCCGGCAATGTTGGCCCCATAAAAATAACCCCACCATGCGGGAGCCGCGGGCGTAGCCGCCACCCAGCGCGAAATGGCCGGAAGCGTCGCGCCCATCAGCAGCGTTGGCGGCAGCAGACAGATCGCGCACGCGATACCGCGAAGAATCATGTTCGGCAGCCCGTGCGCCAGACCCGCGGTATAAAGGTGCTCGATGGAAGGAAGCCCGAACAGAACAAAAATGCCGCAAAGCGCCGTCCCCAGCTCCAGCGCGGCATATACACGAAGAGGGCTGTGCTTCGTAGATACGACCCGAGCGAAAAACACACTCCCCACGCACATCCCGCCCATATACGTCCCGAGCAGAACCGCGATCGACACCGCCGACGAGCCGATGACCAGCTGCAGCAGTTGCAGCCAGACCACTTCGTAGATCAATGCGGCCGCGCCGCTCAGCGCGAAGAGAATCAGCAGGTAAGGCGCGAGGCGGGTGGATGATTTCACAGGAATCGCCGATGATAACAAACCGCCCGCCGCCGAACGCAACTACGTCCGTAGTGAATATATATTTACGCGGCCTTTATAAGACCTCGCAAAAGGACTTCTTATTCTGAATCCCCGTATTGTCCTGCGCCCCGAATCGGCTTTACCCGACCGGCCGCCCGCGTAAAAGCACCGCCTGCTTATTCACCAGGGACTCGGCCAGCGCCGTCAGTCTGGCGTCGGCGCGCCGCTCTTCGAGCAAAGTCTGATCCAGCAGGTACACCACTTCCCCCAGTCCCATCAGCTCCGCAAACTCGCGCATGGCTCCATAACTCCCAATTTCGAAGTGTTCCATCTGATTGGCCGCCATAATCAGCGCCGCATCCCGCAGCGGCCCCGCTTGCGAGTTCTCAATCATCTTTTCCGCTTCTGTGACCATAGCCTGGACCACGTGGTTCGTCTTCGCCTGAAGCGTAATCCCGGCCTTCTCCGCAGCTCGCTCCAGCCGCTGAACATGGACCTCCGTTTCATGCAGATGCTCGTCGAAGATGGATCGCAGATCCGGCGCCGCGCAACCCTGCGCCATCTTCGCCAGCCCTCCCGTCAGCAGCTTCTCGGCATCGTAAAGGTATTCGAGTCCCAGGCGGAAAATATCGTCAAACGTTTCGATTCGGTCTTTGCCCATGCTGGATCCAGCCGCAATACCGCAGCCATCGTGCTGTTCCTCCCGAAGCCGGCAAATACCAACCCGAGGGTCGCCCGTGCCCTCCACCGTTTCCTCACTCTTCTGCCGCACCCGAATCACAAAGACCCGGATTTTTCCTCTCCACGGTTTCTGTGACTTGGCGGGATCGAACCTCTGCCCCCTGCTTTCCCGTGGTACTCGTCTGATGTGACTTGTACATTTGTCGTTGAGCCGGCCGCAGGGTGCCCGGACACCACAACCCCGGCCGAAAATCCAGCGGACCCGATTGCCTTCGTCCGTACCCAGCTCGGCTTCGAGCCCGATGAACCACAGCGGCGCGTTCTCTCGTCATCGGCCAAACGCGGCATCCTGAACTGCACCCGCCAGTGGGGTAAATCCACCATCACGGCCGCCAAAGCGCTCCACCGGGCCTGGTCCGAGCCCGGCAGCCTCGTCCTCGTCGCCAGCCCCACCGACCGCCAGTCCGCCGAATTCGTTCTCAAGACCCGTGAATTCGCCGGCCGCATGGGTCTCTCGACGCGCGGCGACGGCCACAACCGCTGTTCGCTGCTCCTCCCCAACGGCTCGCGCATCGTCGGCCTGCCCGGCACGGAGGAAACCGTGCGCGGCTTCTCCGCCGTCTCCCTGCTGCTCATCGACGAAGCCGCCATCGTACCCGACGAGCTCTATCGCGCTCTCCGCCCCACCCTCGCCGTAAAGGATGGCGACCTCTGGCTCATGAGCACCCCGCGCCGCAAACACGGCTTCTTCTACCAGACCTGGGCTCATGGAGGCGACGATTGGGAGCGCGTCGGCGTCCCCGCTACCGAGTGCGCGCGCATTTCCCGGAGCTTCCTCGAAGGCGAGCGCGAAGCCCTCGGCAATCGCGCCTTCCGCCGCGAATACATGACCGAGTTCGAGGATGGCGGCGTGGGCGTCTTCAATCTCAGCCAGATCGAAAACGCCCTCGATGGAACCCTGCGCCCGCTTGCATTTCAGGAGACCTGGTGTTGCTGACATGCTGAGCCCCGCGTACTTCGCGGGACTCGATCTGGGCAGGGAGCGGGACCACGCCGCCATCGCCGTAGTCGAGCGCGTCGACACGCACACTTACGCAAGTCCGCCGGCCTTCCACGCCTTGCACGTGCTGTATCTCGCGCGCATTCCCCTCGGAACGCCCTACGCGGAAATCGTGGCCGGAGTGCGCCGTTTGTTGCTCAGCGAAGAGCTGCGCGGACGCTGCGCGCTTGCCGTCGACAGCACTGGCGTAGGCGCGCCCGTCGTCGAGATGTTGAAGGATGCCGGGCTCGAATGCGAAATCGGCGCGGTCACCATTTCGGGAGGCGAGCGCGAGCACCGCAACGGCTCTTTCGCCGGAGTCACCCGGTGGAGCGTGCCCAAACAGGATCTCATCAGCGGGCTCCAGTTGCTGCTCGAGAAAGGTCAGCTCAGAATCGCAAAGAACCTGCCCGCGGCAGGGTCGCTGGTGCGCGAGCTTATGGACATGCGCGCGGTCCGAAAGGAGAGCGGCCACACGCGCCTCGGAGCCGACCGAAGCGGAGAGCACGACGACCTCGTCATCGCGCTCTCACTCGCCGTCTGGCGGGCCCGCCGCCGCGGCATCGGTTTCGGAACCCAGCGCCTCCCCGGTATCTGACCGGATCTCAAAGGCGCAATGCGCCCGAAGCACCGCATCGTAGCGCCCCACGCGGCCATAGACCTCGCCATCGTCCCGGCCCCCCACGCGAACCGAACACCCCGCCCGCCGCTCCTCCGCACTCCGGAGCCCGTTCAATACCGCCCCCTCAAAGCGAATCCCGGCAGCGCCCGGCCCGCCGGCGGCCATCCGCGATTCGCGCTGCTGCCCCGCCGTCAGATATCCCATCAAGCTCATTTCCGTGTCACTCCCGCTCAAACCAATACCACGCCAAAAGCCGTCCAAAGCCGCCGATC
>JBDUBZ010000078.1:0-12215 GCA_040003745.1 Terriglobia bacterium | reverse complement strand
CTGTACCTTTTTCCCATGCTGCTGGCCGGCAGCGCTATGAGCCGCTGGCAGATTGTCCTTTCCGCAGCACTCTGCACCGTTCTCACCGAGCTTTTCGATAGTTTCGACTGGTTTTCTGCGGCGGCTGTTCCGCGGGACATCCTGATCTTCGCCGCTTTCGTTGGTATGGGTCTGTTCGTCGACGAAGTGGGACGCAATCGCCAGCTGTCACTGCGGCATCTGCATACCCTCGAAAGCGAGGGGCGCGCGCGCGCCGAGGCGCAGGAGCAGTTGACCGTGCTCATTGAAAGCAGCCCGGCGGCGGTTTTCACGGCCACTTCCGATGGACACATTCTGTTGGCGAACGAAGCTTCTCACCGCCTGTTCGGCGTCGGGCCTGGAAAACTCACCGGAGAATCTATCCATCACTTCCTGCCGTCACTGCTCAACGTGCCGGCGCCCGACGCCACGCATGCGCCTTTCCGAACGGCAATGCAATGCCGCGGCCACCGCGCGAACGGTGAGATTTTTCTGGCGGACATCTGGTTTTCCACCTACACAACTACCGCGGGCGCACGCCTGGCCGCTATGGTTGTCGATGTCTCGGAAGATCTTCGCAATCGTGAGGAATTGAGTCTCAATCACCTTCTCTCGGGATCGCGAATCCTTGTGGGAGCTGTCTCGCATGAAATCCGCAATGTTTGCGGCGCGATTGCCATGGCCCACGCCAACCTTACCCGCAATGCCGCGACCATAAGCGGAATGGCGGGCAACCGCGATTTCGAAGCGCTGGGCAGCCTGATTCTGGCGCTCGAAAAAATCGCCTCAATGGAACTTCGTAATACGGCTGGCGAGACCGCGAGCCTGGATCTGTCGTCGCTCCTTGAAGAACTCCGCATTGTCGCCCGTTCTTCTCTCGAAGACGAAGACATCGAATTACGCTGGGAGGTTGAAGCCACGCTTCCCGCGGTCTGGGCAGACCGCCAGAGCCTCATGCAGGTCTTTCTCAACGTGACCCGAAACAGCATTGCGGCGATGCGCAACCGCCCGAACCGCCGGCTGTGGGTGACGACTGAAGTAAATGCGAGGCGGGTGTCCGTCCGCTTCCGCGACACTGGTGGGGGCATTGCGAATCCAGAAAGGTTATTCCGGCCCTTTCAGCAACAGGCGCAGGCTACCGGTCTGGGACTGTATCTGTCGCGGGCATTTATGCGTTCGTTCCGTGGCGATCTCCGCTACGAGCCGGAGCCAGACGGGTCGAGCTTTGTGGCGGAATTAACACCGCTCCTCGCGGGAAGAGACTTCTATGAAACAGCCGATCCGGATTCTGCTCGTGGACGATCACAGTCTTTTCCGCGAGAGTCTGAGCCGGTTGCTCGAAGCTGAGCCCGAATTCCGGATCGCGGGCACCTGCGCAACGGTCGGCGAGGCTCTCCATGTCCTTGCGGCCGCCGATGTAGTTCTTCTCGACTACGATCTCGGCGAAGAGCAGGGAACTACGTTCCTCGAAGAGGCGAAGCGCCGCGGGTTCGCCGGACGAATCCTGATGGTGACCGCCGGTATGAGCGACGCTGGAACGCTCCGCGTCTTTGAATGGGGAACCGCAGGCGTATTCCTCAAGCACAGTCCGCCGGCGCAGCTCATTGAAGCGATCCACAAAGTGGCTGCCGGTGAGATGTGGCTCGATTCGAAAGCCGTCTCGTCCCTCGTGGCTGGCGCCGCGGTAAGATCGGCTGCGGTAAGATTGGAAGAGCAGCCAGATGGCACGCTGAATATTCGCGAGCGGGCAGTCTTAAAGTCGGTCTTCGAAGGATTGACCAATAAGGAAATCGCGGCGCGAATGCAGATTTCGGAGAGTTCCGTGAAAGGTGCTCTCCAGCAGTTGTTCGACAAAACCGGCGTACGCACCCGGAGCCAGCTTGTACGAATCGCGCTTGAAAAGCACGCGCGGGACTGGCTCGGGGATTCGTAACATTGCGCCCTTAACGCACGTCAGATAAGGGGGACTAATTATGATCGAAGGTTTGTTTCAACCCATGCACCTGCTGGTGATTGTAGGTGTGGCGCTTTTCTTTTTTGGGCCGACAAAGCTGCCGGAGCTCGGAAAGGGTCTGGCCGAGGGTATCCGCAACTTTAAGTCCGGCCTCAAAGAAGAAGACGAAGCCTCAAAGAAGCCTTAAGGCTTCTTCCAGCCTGATATTACAAGGAAGCTGATATTACAAGGAAGGGAGGCGCCCTCCGGGTGCGCCTCCCTTTCACTGTTGTTGTCCCCAGCCCCTCCTCCGTGAGCTGCCGGTGACATCCACCAAGTGCAGCGCCGCACGGATTCGTTTCACGCGGGAAAAATTTTCTACCGGCTCAACATTTCCTACCAGGTCAACAAGGCTTCGATTGCCGCCAGCAGATCGCTCGTTTGCGGCAAAATTTTCGCCTCCAGCTGCGGCTGATAACCAACCCACGTATCCATAGCACCCACTCTGCGGACGGGCGCGTCGAGGTACGTGAATAATTCGTCCGCAATCCGCGCCACGATTTCCGCTCCATAGCCAAAACTCAGCGTGTCCTCGTGGGCCACGATGACACGGCTGGTCTTCTCCACGCTCTGGCGAATCGCTTCCCAGTCGTAAGGGCTCAGGCTCCGCAGATCCACCACTTCCACGGTCTGGTCCGGATTGCGGGATTCGGCTTCCTGAGCGGCCAGCACCGCCTTTTGCACCAGTGCGCCATAGGTAATTACGGTCAGCGCATTGCCCGGCTTCACGATCTTCGCTTTGCCGAATGGAATTGTGAAATCCGAGCCCGGGTGCGGCGCGCGATTGTACATTTCGCGATATAGCTTCTTGTGCTCCAGAAAAAGCACCGGATCGTCACAACGAAGCGCCGTCCGCAACAGACCCGCGGCATCCTCGGCGTTCGAGGGAAACACCACCCGCAAACCGGGAATATGCGTGAACGTCACCTCTCCGCTCTGGCTGTGATAAATGGATCCGCCGTTCAGATAACCGCCGATGGGGACGCGAATCACCAGCGGGGCTGAAAAGCCATTATTCGAGCGCCACCGGAGCGATGCTAATTCGTCGCGAATTTGCATCATAGCGGGCCAGATGTAATCAAAAAATTGAATCTCGACCACGGGCTTCAATCCGACCACGGCCATGCCGTTGGCGCGGCCCACGATAGATGCCTCCGCGATAGGGGTATTGAAGCAGCGCCCGGAGCCGAACTCGCTCTGCAAACCAGCGGTCAGCTTGAATACACCGCCTTTGCCTTTGACATGGCGCAGCGTCCCTTCCCGGCTGCAATCGGCTACATCCTCGCCAAAGACGATCATGCGATCATTCCGCCGCATCTCTTCTTTGAGCGTCGTATTGATCAGGTCGGCCATGGTCCGTGGTTCGCCCGTCGGCTGGGCGGGCACGTCGAACTCCGGCGACGTGGGATCGTTCGTCTCCGAATAGAGATGCCGCAGTACCGTTTCGGGCGCTGGCGGCGGAGCCTCGAGCGCAAGGCGTGAATCCTCGTAAACCGCTTCCCGAATCTCGCGGACAATCTGGTCCAGCTCAGCCTGTTCGATCAGCCCTTCTTCCAGCAGGAGCCGTGTGAAATTCACGAGCGGATCGCGCGCGGCTTCATCCGACCGTTCGCGCGGGGTCTTATAGAGCTTGTCGTCGTCGCCTGAAGAATGTGAATAAGGTCTTGTGCAATGCGCATGCACGAGTGCCGGCCCGCGGCTTTCACGGCAATACGCGGCCGCGGCTCGCATGGCTTTATAGCAGGCGATGAAATCCGTGCCGTCCGGTACTTCGAGATTCAGCAGTCCCGGAAAACTGCTCAACAATTTCGATATCGATCCGCCCGCGGTTTGGTTTTCCACCGGCACCGAAATCGCGTAAGCATTGTCTTCAATCAGGAAGATCACCGGCGCATGGCTGAGGCAGGCGTGATTGACAGCCTCCCAGAATTCGCCTTCGCTTGTGGCGCCTTCGCCGGAACTGACCATCACGACATGCTCTTCACCCGGATAGAGAAGCCGCAAGCCTTCGGCACAGCCCACCGCCTGCACGAATTGAGTGCCGGTGGCCGAGGAACTGGAAACGATATGCCGCTCGGGGTCGCTCCAGTGGGAAGGCATCTGACGTCCGCCGGAACTCGGGTCGCTGGCCGCCCCCACTGACTGCAGCAGCATCGAAAGCGGTGTCATCCCCAGCGCCAGGCAGAGAGCGCGGTCGCGGTAATAGGGATAGAACCAGTCGTACCCGGGCTTCATCACCATGCCGGCGGCCACCTGAATGGCTTCGTGTCCGGCGCCGCTGATTTGGAAATAGATTTTCTGCTGCTGCTTGAGGATGAGTTCGCGGTCGTCTACAAACCGTGAGGTTTGCATGAGCCGGAATGCGTGTAGAAGTTGATCGCGCTCGAGCCCGATAGCCAGGGCCGCCTTAAGCCTTTCGGTTCTGGCGGGGGCTGTGATCGACGTCGTCATCTGGAGGTCGGCAAAAGGCCAACAACAGCATAGCAAGGGGCCAGCGTAACGTCACTTACCCGCTGGTCCGGCATGGCCCCCGTCCAAAGCATCTCAGGAGCATCAAAGCACGTCGGCAAATCCGCGCTTCATATGGCGAAAGAACAGGCCGCCGATCACGAACGAGCTCACTGCGAAACACGCCACCACCGCGATATCGCGCAAGGCGGGCGAATCGGTGCCGAGCAGCATCTGGCGGTAGGCATGCACAAGGTAGGCAATCGGATTGATCTTCAGGACGAATCGCACCTTTTCCGGAAATTTCTCGTCACTAATAAAGATGGGCGACAGCCACAGCCAGAACGTCATCACGACCGCGACCACCTGTGCGGTATCCCGCAGATAGACCTGCAGGGACGACGTAATCCAGCCGATCCCCACCGCAAACAAGCCCAGCAGGAGAGTGAAAACAGGCAGCAGAGCCAGCATGGGGCTGACGTGGCCGAGATAGATCGACGCGATTATGGCAAAAAGCGCCACAGTCATCAGGTGGCTCACGAGGGATGAGAGAAAAATGGATACGGGCACAATTTCCGAGGGAAACATCGTTTTTGTAACGAGATTCGCCTGTTCGACCACGGAGCCCGAAGAGCGCTGCACCGTTTCGCTGAACAAAAGCCACGGCAGCATTCCCGCGAAAAGGCTCAAAGGATAGCTCTTCACCCCAGCCGGCGCGGGCTGGTGCAGGCAGTAACTGAAGATAAACGTGTAGCTGCCGAGCAGCACCAGCGGATGGATAAGGCCCCAGAGCCAGCCTGCCGCCGACCCCACATAGCGCTGCTGAAAATCCCTCTTAACTAATTGAAAAATAAGGGTTCTGCGCGTGATCAGATTGCGCGCAAAATGTCGGCCGGGAATATGCTTTGGCACGCTGGATCATAACAGCCAAAAGGATTGACTTGCAACCTTAAGAGGTGTTAACCTCACAGTTTCATCAGTCTGGTCCGGTTCGATCTCGTTTTGGTAGGCCTGAATAGTTTTTGAGCCGTTACTGAGAGATTCGCCTGGGGCGTAACTCCGAAACGCACTAGAGATAAAAGGGATTGAAGCAAGATTATTTCATCGTCGTTCTGGCGCATTCCCTCCATGGGCGCCTTCAACGCATACATGTCCCTTACCGCTTCATTTATAGCGGCCTGGGAGCGCTGGTGCTGCTGTTTCTGATGGTTTTTGGCGTTGTGGGCAGTTACGCCCGTATGGCGCTCAAGGTGGCCAACTACAATTCTCTGCAGCAGGAAGCGCAAGTTCTCCGCATGCGTTACAACAATCTGCAGAAGAAGGTCCGGCAGACCAACGAGCAGCTTGCCAGCCTTCAGGTTCTGGCGGAGGAAGTGACCTCTGCATACGGAGTTAAGAAGCAGATCACCGGCTCGCCGGATCTGATCGGGGAAGCGCCGCTCGTACCGACCATGCGTGAGACTCTCGCGGAATACGACTATCTGCGAACTACGAACCTCGCCGGGCGCGGCCGCAGTATCTTTTCCCGGAACGACATCAATATCCTTCCGGTCGGGTGGCCTGTGAATGGCCGGCTGATGGATGGATATGGCCATCGCAGCGATCCTTTCTCCGGAGAGGGCGCCATGCATACCGGAGTCGATATTTCAGCTCCCTATGGAAGCAATGTTAAAGCCACGGCGGATGGAATCGTCCTTCACTCCAGCTGGAATTCAGGCTATGGCCGCTGTGTGATTGTGGATCACGGCAACGGCTACCAGACATGGTACGCACACCTGTCCGCAACGACGGTGCGCGAAGGCGATGAAGTTCGGCAGGGCGAGGTTGTCGGCCAGGTGGGAACCACAGGCCGCTCCACAGGTCCTCATCTGCATTACGAAGTGCGCGTTCATTCCACTCCGGTTAACCCGTATCGTTTCCTGTCGGGAATAACCGCGCTGAAGACGAATTCTGCCGCTGTTGAATTCCCGTTTTAACAGACGGCGTCCCAGAACGCTCCCCCCCCGACGAACGTATCCATGAGCTTGTCCACATTCTGGATGCTGCCCGCACTCGCCTTCTGCGTTTGGACGCCGCGCAAACTCTGAGCGATCTTGCCGCTATCCGGGGCAATCGCCTCGACCAATACTGCATTTGTTTCAAATGGGAAGAGAAAGGACCAACGAGTGTCGAAATCGTCGATTACCACTGAATCTGATAAGTTGCCCCCCATTCACCCAGGGAAGATCCTTCTGGAGGATCTGCGCGACGACGAAGTGAGTATCAATGCGCTCGCCCAGGCGATTCGGGTGCCTGCCAACCGGATCAGCCTGATCGTGAATGAGAAGCGATCAATTACGGCCGATACGGCACTCCGGCTGGCAAGATTTTTTGGTACGTCAGCTCAGTATTGGCTCCATCTGCAGAATCAGTATGACCTCGCCCGAGCAGATGCTGACGCTATTCAGCGCGAGGTATTGCCTCGTGCCGCCGCCTGACCGTGCCCTACTCGCTTGCGAGGCCCTTCACTAATTCGTACAGAAACGCCTGACCTTCATAGAAGGAGCGCACCATCATGCGCTCATCCCGGCCATGGGACCGGTTATCGTTGCGCTCGCGGAAGAAGCCCTGCACTCCGTAGGTCGGAATTCCGGCGGCGCGCAGAAATCGGCCATCGGTCGCTCCGGTGCTCATAACAGGAAGAACGATCACCCCCGGCCACATAGAATCGGTCACCCGGTTCATCGTCCGCATCAAATCGTTTCGCAGTGGAGATCCGGGCGCTTCGCCGAAGCTTTCGCCCTCGGAGACAACCACTTGATCGTCCGCGGCCACTCTCTTCAATTCCCCCCGAACGTACTCCAGAGAATCGTCGGGCAGTACCCGGCAATTCACCGTCGCGCGCGCCAGCTGCGGCAGGGCGTTGAAGGCGTGGCCCCCTTCGAGCATGGTAGCGACGCACGTTGTGCGCAGCATAGAATTCCAGGAGGGTGAAAGCGCGGCGAGCTGCCGCATGGCATCCTGCGACCCCGCCGACGCCGCGGTCAACTGGCCGCTCAAAGGCTGCTTCTCCGTCTTGCCCATTCCCTCGAAATAGGCCTTCGTCACCTCATTGATCTTCATAGGGAATTCGAACTGGCCAAGCCTGGTCAGGGTTCCCGCCAGATGATAGATCGCATTATCCGGAACCGGCAGCGAGCTGTGTCCGCCTTTGTTGCGGACTTCCAGCGTGAAGTTGACGACCCACTTCTCGGCGGCCTGCATGTTATTCGAAATGCGCTTGCCTTCAACCATCTCGCCCGCGCCGCCCTCGTTGAGTGCGAATTCGGCATCGATGAGGTCCTTGTGGTTCTTAATGAGCCAGTCGACGCCGTTGTAAGGTCCGCCGCCTTCTTCATCCGCGGTGAGTGCCACGATGATGTCGCGATCCGGCTTGAATCCCTCGCGTTTGAAACGGATCAGATTGGCGATCCAGACTGCGCACTGGGCTTTGTCATCGCCAGTGCCGCGCCCATAGTAGTAACCGTCCTTCTCGATGAAGGTGAATGGATCCATCGACCAGTCTTCGCGCTTCGCTTCGACGACATCGGTATGCGCGAGCAGCAGCAAGGGCCGATGCGCGCCGGTCCCGTGATAGCGCACCACCAGGTTCCACTTCTTCGGGATGGCCCCGCCCACGAAGATATCGGAAGCAGGGAAGCCCGCGGCTTTCAAGCGCGCGGCAATGGCTTCGGCCACAGGCGTGGTGGCGCCGGTGGTAAAGCCGGATTTGATTTCAATGATCTGCTTATAGATATCGAGCGCCAGTCGCTGGTCTGCTTCAGGAGGTAAATTAGCTGCGGTCAGAGAGACGAGCGACAGGGCTGCCAAAAAGACGCGTCTGATCATGCGCCATTGTCGCACCGGGAATGGGCATCAAAGCAGGCGATCAAGCTCTTCGAGTTCCCGATCGATATTGCGAAGCCTGCGCCTCCGCCCTGGAACGAAGATCAGAAACCACACCGCCAGCAACACGCAAAAAGGAGCAATCCTGGCTATCAGAGCGGGATTGGCGGCAACCTGTCGCGACACTGAAGCGATTGCCGGGAGCGCGGCAACGACCGCCCCCGGAACAAGCGGAGCCAATACCCATAAATCCGCTGCGTGATCGCGCCATCGTTGCAACTCACGGCGGTAAGCATCCAGACCGGCAACGGGCGCAGTGTTTGACGATGCCGTGCCTGACGACGCCGTAGCCGCTCGCTGCCGCCACGCGGCGCCCAGCGACCCTGCGGCAAGTAAGATCATGCCGAACCGAACTGTCGGATTCGAAAGCCTGAAAAATCCCAGTCCCGACGCGATGGCAAGCGCTCCGAAGGCCAGATACTGAGCCCTTTGCACCCGCTTCGCTGTTGCCTGCAACTGTTCGGCCTTGAGCCTGAAATACTCTGCGGATAGCTTCATATTTCCTCTTTCCTGATTCTCCAAAACCTGGTTCTGCCAGATCGATTGCGGGTCATTAGGCATGGCTGACTCCCGAGTGGAACCGCCTGGCGAGCACGGTCTTGATGCGATGGATTTTCATGGCCACGTTAGCCGGTGACAGCCCCGTGATCTCACCGATGGAAGCCGCATCCATGTCTTCGAGGTAAGAGACAATCACCTGGCGATCCAGTGGCTTGAGCTGCTGAATCAGCACCAATAGGCGCTCCGATGTACTCCGCCGCTCGTGCACGGAACCCGGCTCCGCGCCAGAGGGAATATCTGCGGCATCTTCAATGCTGATGAGGCTGCCGTAAACGCGGCGCTGCCGCACCACGTGGGTCGTGGCCGTATTGTGGGCTACCCGATAAACCCACGTGCGCAGAGAACACCTTGCATCCCACGTAGCCAGGCTGCGCCAGAGCGCGAAATGAATCTCCTGGAGCAGATCGCTCCGCTTATCGGGATGCGCCTCATAGGCGGACGCGAGGCGATCCAGCGCCGGGCCAAACTCGGCGGCAGCCTGTTCATAGAGGTCATCTTGCGTCACAGTCGACCGGATCCGCCCACATTTAAGGTAGTCGCCCGCGGCCCGGCTTTCTAACAGAATTTTGTAGCGCGACAATCAAGCGGTACAAACTGGCACGCCCTGATTTCAGGAAATCCCGTTATACTCAAAAGCTGGAAGGAGCTGTCGCCATGAGAGTTTTCGGTGTGATTGCCTCGCTCGTTCTTTTCCTCGTAACTGCCGGACCGGCGCCCGCCGCTACCGTCGGCGACGAAGTCGAAGTCATGAAAGTGGACGAGGCCTACCGCCTCGCCAAACTCCAGCGCGATGTCCTTACGCTCGCCCGAATCCTGGCTCCCGACTTCAACGAAACCAATCAAAACGGTAACAGCCGCAGCAAAGAACAGACGGTCGATCTCTGGAAGACCTTCACGATCGACACGCTGACGACTGATACCTCGGAAGTCCGGGTCACCGGCAACACTGCTGTGGTGAGCGGCACGCAGACCGAAAACGGCCAGGAGCACATGCTCTTCATTCGCGCCTACATCCGAAGCGGCAACGCCTGGCAATTGCAGGCAAGCATGCAGTACCGTAATCCCTCTAACCAGCCGGGTAATGTCATGATGCGGGTTGTCGGGCCGGGCAACACAAACCAGCCCGGAACCCCTGCCTATGAAGTGATGCGGACCGAGGAAGCCTACCGCGTTGCCAAACTGCATCAGGACATCCCCGCCCTTGACCGCGTCCTCGCCGAAGGCTTCACTGAAACCAACCAGAACGGAAACAGCCGTAACAAGACCCAGTCACTCGACCTGTGGAAGACATTCTCTGTATCGTCACTCACAACCGATACCGCGGAAGTGCGGGTCACCGGCGATTCCGCGACCGTGCTGGGTACTCAAACCGAAAACGGCTATGAGCACATGCTCTTTACGCGTGTCTACGTGAGAACCGGCGGTGGCTGGCAGTTGCTCACGTGTATGCAGTTCCGCGATCCGAAATTCGAAGGATCCCTGGCGGGCGCATTCCGCTAATTCGCGCCCGGCCTGCTTGATCTGATGAACTTTTGGAATACGCCGCCGCCGGCCAGATCATCGAGAAATTGCCGGCGCTTTCACCCTCGGGAAATCCACCCTTGATAAGTCACAAAGGATACTGTCCGAAACAGGTACCTCCACAATTGGGGTACTTTCCGGCCAGGTGCGTACTTTCCGATCAGCGGTGACAAACGACCCTGGGGGCGAATCCCCAATGCGCTGCGTGTCGCAGAGTGTGTATAATCAGGCGTAAGATTACACATCGTTGCGAACGAACATTGTGATTGACGACAAGCTGATGCGGGATACACTTCGCGCGACGGGTCTGAAGACCAAGCGTGAGGCCGTGGAGGAGGGGCTGAGGACACTGCTTCGTCTAAGAAGGCAGGCGGAGATCCGCGGTCTTCGTGGCAAACTGGACTGGCAGGGTGATCTCAATGCGATGAGGACCGAAAGTTGATCCTTGTCGACTCCAGCGTCTGGATCGATTACTTCAAAGGGACCGTCACTGCGCAGACCGGGAACCTTGACGAGTTGCTTGGCAGAGAACCTTTGGCTATCGGAGACCTGATTCTGACTGAGCTCCTGCAAGGCTGCGATAACGAACGAGACTTCAATGATGCCCTGAGGATGCTGACTTCGCTGACCGTAGTTGAGTTGGGGGGTCGGGAAATCGCGGTCCAGGCGGCGAGGAATTTCCGCGCGCTGCGCAAGCTTGGCGTAACCATTCGCAAGACTGTCGATACAGTGATTGCGACCCGCTGCATCGAGAGCGGCTATGAGCTTCTGCACAACGATCGGGACTTCGACGCGTTCGCGAAGCATCTCGGCCTGCGCGTCTTTGGCTGAAGAATCCCGTTCTCGAGGAGCATGGCGACCTCGCAGACGACTCAATCCGGGAAACTGGACTCCACAAGCCCGACTGCGGGCAGTAAATGCCCGCATAGCTTTCTCCGAGCGACGATTCGGACGGACGCCATAGTAAACGCTACGCCGTTGAGCGCGGGCTCAATGTGCGCACCGCCACATTCTGGTAACGCCGTTCTTCGTTCCCAACTCCTGTTTGCCCTTAAAACCGCGACCTGCCCCATAGAGGAGCTATTCGACAGCCGCACCAACGTGTCAATGGCACGAAATGTTGTGTTGGCGTCGGAAAAGCAATGAGGCAACCTCGTCAATCTGCGTCGGTGTGATCATCGAGAAAGCGCACGAAATCTCCCATTTCGCCGCTGACCCGGCTATAGACAGACTCTACCTTTTCGACAAGTGGATGTAACTTATTCCAGCGCATGAGGGCGATAGACGCACCCCGGAAAAGATGCCGGAAGGCCAGAAACTCTTTAAGAATTGGAAGCGAATCGTCAGAAAGCACCGCGGGACGTTTAGCGGTCGGCTCGGACATCTGAATGAGCAGGTCTCGGTGCCAGGCCTCAGATGCAGGGAGCAACCCGTCCCACTCGCGAGCGATTATTTTGAGGATCTTCTCAATTTCGGTGTAGAACGAATGCAGCATCGCGCAAGCGGCGGAAGTTACAATCACACCGGGCTCGGCATCGGGTGGAATCGATAAGAGTGGTTCGAACTGTCGGCGAACAATCTGCAACTCCTCCAGCCCCGCCTGGATCTTCCGGGACAGTTCAACCGACACGAATGAGTTCTCCGCTGCCAAGTACATATCGAACAGTCGGAGTAGGGTCGTCTAAGTCCACCAGATCCACCGGCCGGCCGAGGACGTCAGAGGCTTTCGACACTGCAGTGAAATACCGTG
>JBDUBZ010000077.1:0-12219 GCA_040003745.1 Terriglobia bacterium | reverse complement strand
ACCTCGGGGATCTACGCCGGCATGCGCACGATGCTCATGCAAAGAGGCAGAGGGCACGACGTTCGCAGGAGTAATGGAGCAGCCGCGACGTGCCGGTTGCGCCTTGAGGTCCGGGAAGTCAAATACGGCCCTCATTTCCCGGCAGCCGGTTAAACGGCGCTATCCTGAAAATTGCTTCGTTTCCTGCGTTCTCTGTGGATCTGGACCGCTACAGCCACGCTCGTCCTCATCTGGGCCCCGCTGCTTGGGCTCGTCAGACTTTTCGATTCCGATCCCATGCGCCTGCGGACCGGGCGCTGGTTCCGGCGTCTGGGCCGCATCGTGGCATGGGTGAACCCATGGCAAATCGAGTTCAGCGGCACCGAGCACCTGACCCCCGGCGAAGCCTACGTCATCGTCAGCAATCACCAGTCGCTGGCCGATATCCCGGTCATTTCGCACTTGCGGCTCGACATGAAATATCTGGCTAAGGCTGAACTTTTCCGCTTCCCGGTACTGGGGTGGATGCTGCGCATGGCCGGGGATGTATCGGTGGACCGGTCCGACCGGCGCAAGGGCGCGAAGGCCATGCTGCAATGCGCGCGTTATCTGCGGAAGCGGTGTTCCGTCATGTTCTTTCCGGAAGGCACGCGGTCGCGCGATGGTTCGGTTCTGCCGTTCAACGAAGGGCCGTTTCAACTGGCGATCCGCGAGCGTGTGCGGGTGCTGCCGATCGTGGTGGAAGGTTCGGGCAGCGCTTTGCCGCGCAACACGTGGTTGTTCGGCGGCACGCAGAACATTCAGCTCAGAATCCTGAAGGCCGTGTCAGTGGAAGGCTGGGATTTAAAGCGCACCACGGAGTTGCGGGACGTGGTTCGGCAGACGATTGTCGACGAGTTATCGCGGCTTCGCGCGCCGGCGTAAGAGAGGCGGCTTATGAATTATCCGATCTTAATGAGATGCCGGCGTTCCGCGTGGATCAGATGCCGCATGAGGGCGTGAAACTTTCGGGCTCCCGCCGCGAAGGGCCGCCCTATGCCGTGGAAGAAATGACCGAACTCAAACTGATCGCCTGGTGACGTTTCTGAAATTCCCCCGTCTACTCAGACAGGAACAAATGCACGAGGCCGCCGGAACGGTGGGTGCCATATTGGCCGCGCCTTTAGACGAAGCAGACCTGATACGGGCTGCCCAGGGGGGCGATCAGGACGCTTTCGAGCGTCTGGTGCGGACGTACGACCGGAGTGTGCTGCGCGTGGCGATGAACCTTCTGCGTTCCGCCGATGAGTCTCGCGACGTCTATCAGGAGGCGTTTCTCAAGGTCTACAAGAGCCTGCATTCCTTCCGGTTCGATTGTTCGTTTCATACGTGGCTGTATCGGATCGTGACCAATATTTGCCTCGATCATCTGCGCCGGCGAAAGGTGCGCAATGAGGAGCCGACCACGGTTGAGACGGCCGATGGGATCATCGACCGGGTGGCGCAGATTGCGGAAGAGGGCGCGGCCTCGGACCCCGAACGGCAGATGTGGAACCGCCAGCTTGCCGCCAGGATTGAGGGCGCGCTGGGCGCACTGACGCCGAGGGAACGCACCGTGTTTGAGCTAAGGCATTATGAGGGGCTGCGTCTGCGAGCGATCGGTGAGATTATCGGAACTACCGAGGAAGCCGCGAAAAACTGCCTGTTCCGCGCGACGCAGAAAATGAGAGCGAGTCTGGAAGCCTTCGTATGAATTGTCCGGAAGTCATTCATCACCTGCCGCTGTATTGCTACGGCGAAATTACTTCGGAAGCCGAAGAAGCGGTGGAAGCCCACCTGGCCGAATGCGGGGCGTGCCGTCAGGAGTTGCAAGTCCATCGGTCGTTCCTGGAGCGTCTGGACGAACGGGCCGACATGGCGGAGACCTCGCTGCTGAGTGAATGCCGGGTGAATCTGCGCAACGCATTGCACGCGGGTGCCCGGCCCCCTGCGCTGGGCCGGCTGGATCGGTTCTGGAATCTGGCGCGTTTAAATATTCCCTTCCGTGTTCCTGTGGGCGCGATGGCGCTGGTGGCTCTGGGATTTCTGGCAGCGCGGTACACGCCTGAAAAATTCGGCGGCACAAGCGCGTCAATGTCCTACGAGCCGATGTTCTCGAGTGTCCGCTCCGTGGAGCCGAGATCTTCGGGCGGCGTGGATATCGCTGTGGATGAAGTGCGCCGCCACGTGGTCAGCGGCTCCGTGCAGGATCCTCATATTCAGGCGTTGCTGCTGACGGCGGTGCGCGAGGAGGCGAACCCCGGTGTTCGCGTGGAATCGATCCGGGTTCTCAACAACGGGGCGGATTCAGAGAAGGTCCGTGAGGCCCTGATCTATTCGCTGATGCACGACCCCAGTTCGGCCGTGCGATTGAAGGCCATGGAAGGCCTCAAGACTTATGCGGGCGACGCCACGGTGCGCCGCACGCTAGCCGGCGTTCTACTGAAAGACGACGACGCCAGCGTTCGCGTGCAGGCGATCGACATGCTTACGCGTCACCATGACGACTCCATCGTAGGGGTGCTTCAGGATGTGGTGCAAAAAGAAGATAACACTTACGTACGCGCTCAATGCAGCAAGCTGCTTGAGGCAATGAACGCTTCGGTTGGCACTTACTAGCGCCGCCGGCAATTAAGGATCGACAAACGAATGTTTCGAACTCACACGGCAGTACTGTTTCTGGCGGGGGCCACGGTTACCGCGGCGGCCCTGGCGCAGACTCCCCCGTCGGCCGCGCCCGCGCCTTCCCGAGGGCGCTCGGTGACCGTTCGCAGGATACCCTCACGCAGCTGGCTGGGCGTGGGACTTGGCGAATTGACCCCGGAGCGCGCGAAGGCTCTCAAGCTTTCGAGCGACGCGGGTGTTGAAGTGACTCATATCGACGAGAGCAGCCCCGCGTCACGGGCGGGATTGAAAGAGGGCGATGTGATCACCGGTGTCGATGGCGAAAAGGTCACTGGCGGCGATCGGTTCGCGCGCACCATCGGCGAAGAGACGCCCGGCAGCAAGATAAATCTTGAGGTCTGGCGCGGTGGAGCGAAGCAGACTATCACGGCGACGCTCGAAGTAAGACCGATGCAGTTTGTTACCGCGGGGCCCTGGCCATCGGTTCCCGCGACGCCCGCTGCGCCGTTTGAAGGATTCAGTGGCGGACCATTTTCTGTGATGCCTGGGGAGAGCCCGCGCATCGGTTTTGAAGGCGAGACGCTGACGCCGCAACTCGCGCAGTTCTTCGGCGTTAAAGAAGGCGTTCTGGTGCGTACCGTTACACCGAAGACGCCCGCCGAGAAGGCCGGCCTCAAGGCTGGCGACGTGATCTTCAAAGTCAGCGGCACACCAGTCTCAAGTCCGCGGGAGATTTCGGGACTGGTTCACTACGGCCATCAGGCCGCGACATTCACGGTGATGCGAAACCACAAGGAAATTGTGCTGAATGTGCAAATCGCAGGCGATCGGGTCCCCGCACCCGATCGCGAAGTGCTTTAGTTAGCATCGGATCTCAAACGCGGCTGGTTCAGTTCCTTCGCAATCTTTTCCAGGCGACAAAGATCAGCAGGAGGCCGATGACCAGGGGGAATATCGCCATCGCAAGGCCGCCGGTCTTCAGGGATGTCGAGGTCGCGCCCGCCATAATCGCCACCAACCCGAAAGCAGCGAGCGGAGTGAGAATCTCGCCGATGTGCAAAAGGCCTGGCAGCACGAGGCCCAGCGCGCCCGCGATTTCGGCAACGGACACGAATCGAAGCAATGAGGCGGAGACGTGGGTCTGTCTGACAAAATCGTCCTGCGGGATGACGAGTTTCGTCACGCCGGCGAAGAGAAACAAGGCCGCGAGCAGCCATTGGAGAATCCAAAGGACTCTGTTCATGTTCACGCCTCCGAGTTTGCCACACTGGATCGAGACAGATGAAAAAAGTCCTTCTTTCATGGAGCAGCGGTAAGGACAGTGCGTGGGCGCTGCATTTGCTTTCTCAGCGAAGCGATGTGCGTGTCGCGGCGCTGCTCACCACTTTCAATCAGGCTGCAGACCGGGTCGCTATGCACGCGGTACGCCGCAGCCTCGTGCGTAGGCAGGCGCAGCGCGCCGGCCTGCCGTTATGGGAGACAGAACTGCCCTGGCCCTGCTCGAACAGCCAGTATGAGGAGATCATGGGCGGGGTAGTGCGGCGGACCGTCGCCGAGGGCTTCGACGCGGTTGCGTTCGGAGACCTCTATTTGCAGGACATTCGCGAGTATCGCGAGCGCCAGCTTGCCGGCACCGGTCTTGAACCGCTCTTTCCGGTATGGGGCATTCCCACCAGACAACTTGCACTCGACATGATGGCGGGCGGCGTAAGGGCGAAGGTGACCTGCATCGATCCAGCGAAGGTGGATAAATCGCTGGCCGGCCGTGACTTCGATGCGGCTTTTCTCGAAGAACTGCCAGCCGGTGCGGATCCGTGCGGAGAGAACGGCGAGTTTCACACGTTTGTCTGGGATGCGCCCGTGTTTACCTCGCCCATCGAAGTTGAAAACGGGATTATCGTGGAACGCGATGGCTTCGTTTTCGCCGATATTACCGAGGCAGGTTCAGCATCATCATGAGCTGGTTCCCGTGTGGCTGATCGGTAGGGCTGATTGGAAGGCGGCGTCCAGTATCAGTAACGGAGTTCCGGCGCGACGGTGAGCCACCCATAGCGGTAGCGACGCCCGCGAGAACTAAGCAACCCAGCAATAATCCGTAACGATCTTGTCGACAGCGTCATCGGTTTCAAGCAGCCTCATCAGCTCCAGCTGCAGGGCGGTGACCATCGCCTCCCAGCTCGCTTCGATGACGTCGTCCGACACGCCGACAGTGGACCAGCTCTTCTGGTGATCGGACCATTCGACTAAAACACGCACTCGGGCCGCTGTACCTTTCTTCGAATCCAGCACGCGGACCTTGTAGTCGGTGAGGCGGACCAACGCGACTCCGGGAAGTGCGGAAAGACATTTGCGCAGACAGACGTCGAGCGCATTGACGGGGCCGTTGCCGGTCGCGGTCTGAGACTGCTCACCATCGCGCAAACCGATTTTCACGGAAGCCGTTGCCGTGCCGGACCGCACTGTGACTTCGTGATCCCGAACGTCGAAGAACTGCATGCCTGGATAAAGCGCCTGGCGGGCGAAGAGCTCGAAAGTGCCGTCGGCCGCTTCCAGATCGTAGCCGTTGTATTCGGCTTCCTTCACGCGATCGACCAGCGCGCGGCGCGCCTCAGGGCTGAGCCGCTCGGCGAGAAAGTCGTAATCGCGCAGCATGTAATCCACATTGCTGCGGCCCGCCAGATCGCTCACCAGAACACGCTGACGGTTCCCGACGAGATCGGGCGCAATGTGCTCGTAGGTCGTGGAGTCTTTGAGTACGGCGCTCACGTGGATGCCGCCTTTGTGCGCGAACGCGCTCGGCCCCACAAAGGCCTGGCCGCGAGGGATCTGCAGGTTCGCCAGTTCGGCGATATAGCGGGCCACGGACGTGAGTTGCTGCAGCTTGTCCGGGCCAATGGTCTGGTGCCCCAGTTTCAGCTCCAGATTGGCGATGACACTTGCGAGATTGGCATTCCCGCAGCGCTCGCCATAACCATTGAGGCAGCCCTGCACGTGAGCGACGCCTTCTTTCACCGCGGCCAGAGTGTTGGCTACGGCAACATCGGAATCGTTGTGCGCGTGGAGGCCGATCACGCCATCAAACTTCGAGCGGACATCGGCCACAATGCCGGTCAGGAATTCCGTCAGCGTGCCGCCGTTGGTATCGCAGAGACAGAGTACCGATGCGCCTGCCGTCTTGGCGGCTTCGAGGGTGCGAAGCGCGTAATCGCGGTTATGAGTGTAGCCGTCGAAGAAATGTTCGGCATCGTAAACGACTTCTTTGCCGTGGTCTTTCAAGTACCCCACGGTCTCGGAAATCAGCGCCAGATTTTCATCGAGGCTGATGCCGAGCGCGCGGTGAACGTGGTAATCCCAGCTCTTACCGAAGATGGCGATGACGGGCGTGCCCGCTTCCACCAGCTCGCGCACGTTGCGATCTTCGTGCACCGGGTTTTTCGCAAACCGCGTCGACCCGAAGGCGGTCAGCTTTGCATGCTTCAGCTTCAGGTCGCGCGTGCGCAGGAAAAATTCTTTGTCTTTAGGGTTGGAGCCCGGCCATCCGCCTTCAATGTAATCGATACCGAGATCGTCCAGTTTATGGGTAATGAGGATTTTGTCCTCCACCGAGAAGGAGACGCCTTCGCCCTGTGTACCGTCCCGGAGCGTGGTATCGAACGTTTGAATGCGCATAGTGGCTATTAAAGGGCGCCGCTCAGGCGATGGCCGCGGTTTCCTGCGGAACGCCCTCTTCCTTCTTCTTTCTCAGGAACGTCATCATGGAGCGAAGCTCGCTGCCGACCGTTTCGATCAGCTGATCGTGCTGCGCTTCCCGCATGTGGAGGAACTTGTGGCGGCCGGACTTGTTTTCCTCGATCCACTGACGGGCGAATTCGCCGGATTGAATCTCGGCCAGAATGCGCTTCATTTCGGCGCGGGTCTCGTCGTTCACGACGCGGGGGCCGCGCGTGTAGTCGCCATACTCGGCGGTGTCCGACACGGAGAAGCGCATGTAGTTCAGGCCGCCCTCATAGATGAGGTCGACGATGAGTTTTAGTTCATGCAGGCATTCGAAGTAGGCGATCTCGGGGGCATAGCCGGCCTCGACCAGCGTCTGGAAACCGGCGCGGATCAATTCCGCTGTGCCTCCGCAGAGAACGGCCTGTTCACCGAAAAGATCGCTCTCAGTCTCTTCGCGAAAGCTGGTTTCGATGACGCCGGCGCGCATGCAGCCGAGGCCTGTGGCATAGGCGAGCGCGTTTTCGAACGCTTTGCCGCTCGCATCCTGCTGGATCGCGATCAGCGCGGGAACGCCCGAGCCTTCGACGAAGACTTCGCGAACGCGATGGCCCGGAGCTTTGGGCGCGATCATCGAGACATCCACATCCGCGGGCGCCTTGATGGCGTTGAAGTGGATGCTGAAGCCGTGCGCGAACATGAGCGTCTTGCCTTTAGTCAGATGCGGCGCGATGTCACTTTCGTAGAGCGGGCCCTGAATGTGATCGGGCACCAGAATCATCATCACGTCGGCTGCTTTGGCGGCTTCGGCGGTCTCGAGAACCGTGAGTCCCGCAGCCTTGGCTTTGGCGCGGCTCTTGCTCGCGGCGGGGAGACCCACCACAACGTCAAGGCCCGAATCGCGCAAGTTGAGCGCGTGCGCATGGCCCTGGCTGCCGTAGCCGATGATGGCGATCTTTTTGCCCTTGAGAGGCGCGATGTTTCCGTCTTTTTCGTAGAAGCGTCTTGGCATTCGGAAAATCCTTCTGAGAGATTAAAAAACTGTCTGTGGAACGGCGGCCTGCACGGGCGGCTGCAGCCGGAGCTTCTTGCCTTCGAGGGACATGGCAACTCCTCCGGAACGCGTTACTTCGATTTCGCCGTAACTGCCCATGACGGCAATAAATTCGTCGAGCTTTGCAGGGTCGCCGGTGGCTTCAATGGCAAAGCCTTCGGTGGAGGAATCTACCACGCGCGCCTGAAAAATTTCGGCTTCCTTCAGAACCGCCGTGCGGTTTTCCTGCAGACAGCGGACGCGCAGCAGGACCATCTCGCGGATCACCGCCGGAGCGTCCGTCAGGTCGGTCGCCTGAAGCACGTTCACGAGCTTATTCATCTGCTTGATGACCTGGCCGCGCAGGCGGTCTTCCACATCGACCGTGATGGTCATGCGCGAAAGTTCGGGATCGATAATGCGAGCGACTGTGAGGCTCTCAATGTTGTAGCCGCGCGCCGAGAGCAGGCCGGTCACCCGCAGCAGCGCTCCGGGCTTGTTCTCAAGAAGAATGCTGATTGTCTGGAGCATGTTTATGCCACCGCCACTGGTTCCACGGGTCCGAAAACCATATCCTGTATAGCGCCGCCGGCGGGAACCATGGGATAGACGTTTTCAAACGGCGTTACTTTTACGTTGAGCAGATAAGGGCCGGGCTCATCAATGGCTTCCTGCAAAGCCTGCGTGAGCTGCCAGGGCTTATCGATGGTGCGTCCGCGGAAGCCATAGGCAGAGGCGAGCTTTTCGGCGTCGGGGAAGCAATCGAGCTGCACGGCGCTCAGACGGTTGTTGTAGAACAGCGTCTGCCACTGCCGCACCATACCGAGGAAGCCGTTATTCATGACGATGATCTTGACGGGCAGGCCATGGCTGGCGATGGTCGCCAGTTCCGGAATCGACATCTGGAAACCGCCATCGCCGCAGATGGCGAACACGAGTTTATCGGGCCGCGCCATCTGGGCGCCCATGGCGGAAGGAACGCCGAAGCCCATGGAACCGAGGCCGCCCGAGTTGATCCAGAGGCGCGGCTCGTTGAATCGAATTAACTGTGCCGCCCACATCTGATGCTGACCCACGTCTGAACAGACGATGGCCTGGCCGCCCGACAGGCGATCGATTTCATCCATGAGGTGCTGCGGTTTGATTTCATTTTCGGCGCGCGGACGGTCGTACGGACGCTCTTCCTTCCATGCGCGGACCTTCGACCACCACTGGACACGCGCTTCGCGATGGACATCGCCGAATTCGGGCTTGAGCTCCGCGACCAGTTTATTGAGCTTCTGCAGCACGCGCTTCACGTCGCCGACGATCGGGATATCCGGGATGCGGTTCTTGCCGATTTCGGCCGGGTCGATATCGACATGGATTACCCGGGCGTGGCGCGCGAACGACTGCAACTGGCCGGTTACGCGGTCGTCAAAACGCACACCGAGCGCGATCAGAAGATCGCATTCCGTGAGGCTCATGTTGGCCGCGTAACTGCCGTGCATGCCGGGCATGCTGATGTAATTCGGATGGCTCGAGGAGAGTCCGCCAAGACCCATCAGAGTGCAAACCGCTGGCGAGTCGGAGATTTCGGCGAATTCAGTGAGCTCCGCCGAGGCGTTCGCGGCGATGATCCCACCGCCCGCGTAGATCAAAGGCTTCTGGGCTTCCCAGACCAGCTGTGCGGCCCGGCGGATCTGTCCCGCATGGCCTTCAGTGAAGACCTTGTAGCCCGGCAGATGGATGGTATCGACGGGCGTGTAGTGCCCGCGCGCCTGGAAGACGTCTTTCGGGATATCGACCAGCACCGGACCGGGGCGGCCGCTCGCGGCAAGATAGAACGCTTCATGGACGATGCGCGGCAGTTCGGCCAGCGTCTTCACCATGAAATTGTGTTTGGTGGCGGGGCGCGTGATGCCGAAGGTGTCGGCTTCCTGGAATGCATCGCTGCCGATGAGCTTCGAATGCACCTGGCCGGTGATGGCGACGATCGGAATCGAATCCATCATGGCGTCCACGAGACCGGTGACCAGGTTCGTGGCGCCCGGACCGGAGGTGGCGCAGCAGACGCCCACCTTGCCCGTGGATTTCGAATACCCCTCGGCGGCGAAGCAGGCATTTTCCTCATGCCGAACGAGGATGTGCCGGATGTGGTGGTCGACCATCGCGTCATAGAAAGGAATGGTGACGCCGCCTGGATAGCCGAAAAAGCAGTCGACGCCTTCGCGGGCGAGACATTCGAGCAGCATCTCCGCGCCGCTCATGAGCTTACCGAGTTCGGGAAGCTTGCCGGTTTCAATATTTTTTGCCGAGTTGGTCTGAAGTTCGGGAGCCTGCATAATATGACGATCTCCTGCCTGAAAAATCTATTGCCTGAAACAAATCTATCGTGAAATAAAAAAAGGCCACCAGGTGGGTTGTTCACCCCGCTGATGGCCTCGGATCTTTGCGATTACCCGAAGCTTCAGACGGGGCCGGTTACGACGACTACACCGACGATTCCCGTAACGTTAATAACGACGGGAACAACGGTAATAATTCGGCCTGTGAAGCGAACGAGCATTGCCAGAAATTTCAGTCTAGTGCCAAAGTTTCGGAAATGCAAGCAGGTTTAGCTATAAATTAAATTTATAGAGCCGGGAGATTCAGTTTGAGAACCCATCTGGCGCCGGTCCGAAGCCTGCGTGAAGTCCCCAAAAATTACTTAACTTCTTCCAAAGGAGACGCCGGCGGTGCGCCCTGGGGCACAACCGTATCCCTGCTGGCGTTCTCGAACTTTGATGTGAGGCGGTCCAGGCTATCCGGAACCAGCCGTTCGGCGAAACCGGCAACGAACGCCCAGACGACGAGCTTGGCGTACTCCTCCGCAGATTTTGGCAGAGTCAGCCACGTGAAACTGAAAAACGACACGCCAAGTTCCGACGCGGGATTGCTGAACGCGGGGAAGAACGATCCCTTGAGAAAGCCAGCGATAAACATGGCCGCCAGCACTGCCGCAAAAATCGCGCCGAGCAGCGGCGATAACCACAGATAGTAGGCCGAGCTGGCAAGTCCGAAGGTGGATATCAGGGGATCTCCGTCGGTAGGCACGCTCTGCATGCGCCGCTGCGAACTCACAAAGCCGCCGATGGTGCCGGAGTAAACAACCAGCGTGATCATCGCGAGGAAACTGGCGTCGTGGTAAGCACACCACCACAGAATCGCGGCCAGGATAACGGTGTATCCCAGCACCATCAGGATGCAGGTCTCGGTCAACTGCTTGCGAATGCGCTCGCGGTCGGGAATCAGCGCGTAGTACAGATGAAGGAAATCGAGAACCCTTTGCAGGTCGCCCCTGAGCAGCGCCAGCTTTGGCGGAGTATCGGCTTCGGTGGGAATCCCGGAGGCCGCATAGCGGTCGTAGGCCGTCACGCCGGCCACTTCCCGAAGCTTGCCGCGAAGACTCCACGCGCTTCTGACCAGTTCCTCCGGCGGAAGCAGCGCCAGCGTGATGCGCTCGAGCTGGTAGGCGTCGCCCCAGGTGAATTCCTCCGGCTGAGTCAGGGCTTTCGAGATAATGACTTCCGCCTCCGCGTTAGCAACGCCAAGGCCGCGATAGCTTCCGATCAAATGCTCTACGTAAGAGCGCCCATAGACCGGAATGCGGGAGGCCCCTTTTTTTGGGAGAAATAATGACACGTGGATGTGCGTCTCCTTTAAGGTGCGGCGTTTTGCCGACGTGAGAAATTAGTTTATGCTATTTCGCACCGGAGTGCTGTATCTGGCCACGACGCGCACATTGCAAGTGACGCCGCAACCCGATGCTAACAAGTTTTGGGAGTTGTCGACGGCGGTTGGTAATTGGGATTTAGCAGCCCGGGCGGCGAATGAATTCGCCGCCCTCCCACCGGTCACAGGTCTAGCGAACTTTACTAAACACGAAGGACAGCGAGGCTCCCGGGCCGTTGTTATCCACCCCAAGCGCGAAGATTGTCTCGCCCCAGGCTGACACGGCAATATCCACTGTGGCGGTAGTCCCGTCGGGGAACTTTACGGTCAGAGCGCCTCTGCAGTCTGAAGTCAGCGAATACGTCCCCTGGAAGCCGGTGCGGAAGATGAAGCCATTGGCGTTCACCGTCTGGCTCCCACTCACGGTTCCGGAGGGGTCAAACATCATGATCCCGAGCAGCTTGATGGGCAGCGGTGAAGGGGCTCCGGGAGCCGGAGCGAAGCCCGACGCCCGGAACATATAAGATCCGCCGAGGGACGAGCAGTTCGGCTCCGTCGCCTCGCCAAGCCACGGAATAAGCATCGTCAGGCCCGCCACGGCGGCCAACCTCGTCATTTTCAACAGCTTCAAATTGTGTGTCATTGCGATCTCCTTTTTGCACGGCTTCGCCGCAGTCCCAAAATGGCACCGAAAGGAGCTCCCGAGGAAGTATCTCGGGGTACCAGAGGGGTATCGCGAGGGTGTAAGTTATTGATTATTCTGAATCTGCCAGTCTGAGAGCCCAACCTCGCCCAGCAGCTTCGAAAACCGTGGATCGCCTCGCACAGGGTCCCACGCGCTGGCCGACCGGAGAAAAGCGATTGAGGATTCGCGCTGCTCGCGGGCGAGTTCCAGCTCGCGAAAAACCGCATCCGTATCCCCCAGAGCCACGTACAGCAACGCAAAGCTGCTTGGGGAAACATGGTGATCTCGCGCCCGCTCCTTCAACTGCTCTAATATCGCGCGCGCACCGGTAACATCGCCACTGCGAGCTTTGAGGGTCCCAATAGCGGCGAGCGTCTGGGCCGAGGGCGCCGCCTTCTGCATCTGTTCGGAGACGCTCAAAGCTCCCATTAAATCGCCCCTGTCCGATAGAGCGACGGCAAGCCCTCCCATG
>JBDUBZ010000381.1:0-3635 GCA_040003745.1 Terriglobia bacterium | reverse complement strand
CTGTTCGGGATCGCTCGCCAGCGGCATCGCGCTTGGACGCGAAGGTCCCTCGGTCCAGATTGGCGCCGGCATCGCCTCCGTGCTGGGACGCCGATTCGGACTTCCTCCGGACCGGGTTCGCGGGCTGGTGCCGGTGGGGTGCGCCGCCGCTCTGGCGGCGGCTTTCAACACGCCTATCGCCGCGGTTCTGTTTTCGCTTGAAGAAATTCTCGGGGACATGCATGCGCCGGTGCTGGGCTCGGTGGTGATCGCCTCCGCGACTTCGTGGATCACGCTGCATCTTATTCTTGGCGACGAGCCTCTGTTCCACGTACCTGCTTATCAACTCGTCAATCCCGGCGAGTTCCTGATTTATGCTGTGCTGGGAGTGGTGGGAGGGCTTGGCTCCGTCGTCTTTGTGAAGTTACTCCTGAAGCTGCGAGCCTGGTTCAAAGAACTACCTGTTTCCACCAGTTGGCTGCACCCCGTGGCCGGCGGCCTTACCGTCGGATTGCTGGGCTGGTACGCGCCGGAAGTGCTCGGAGTCGGATACGACTACGTTGAAAAGGTGCTGGGCGGCGACATGGCGCTTCGGACCGTTGCTCTTCTCGCGGTGCTCAAGATCGTCGCGACCGCCATGTCGTATGCATCCGGCAACGCCGGCGGCATCTTCGGCCCCAGCCTTTTCATCGGAGCGATGCTGGGCGGTGCAGTGGGCAGTGCGGCTCACTCGTTGTTTCCTTCCTGGACGGCAAACCCCGGCGCGTATGCTCTCGTCGGCATGGGAGCTGCATTTGCCGGAATCGTGCGAACCCCGCTGACCTCCGTCATCATGATCTTCGAGATGACGCGGGACTACTCCGTCATCGTTCCCCTGATGATCTCCAACCTCACGAGCTTTATGGTTTCGGCTCATCTCCAGAAGCAGCCGATCTATGAAGCGCTCGCGCATCAGGAAGGCATTCAACTGCCCGGAGCGGAGGCGCGCGAGCATATCGGCCGCAGCCAGGCCGGTTCAGTCATGCGTCCTCTGTCACTGGCCGCGGACGCACCTGTCGAAACCGGCATCCGCCTCTTAGCGGAGAACCGCATTGATTGCGTCCCGGTCACCGAGAACGGGCGCGTGAGCGGAACGGTGACGGCGGGTCATTTAAAGCGTGCGGCTTCGGGTGGTCTGCAAACGGTGGCAGAGGCAATGCGGAAGGACGAGAGCGAGTTCGTCTACCCGGATCAGCCGCTCTCAATTGCGCTCGAAAGAATGGGCATCGCAGGAGTGGATGCGCTCCCGGTCGTCAGCCGTGAATACGGCAGAACATATCTGGGAACCGTCACGCTGGCCGACATCCTTCGGGCCTATGGAATCGAGCGAACGGCGGTTCCCGGCAAATGAGCACACCTTCCGGAGCCGTCAAACCCGCTTACTTCAGGCTTGGCGCCGTAGTGGCGGCCGTCATCGTCGTGGTATTCGCGCTGGACCGATTGCTCGCCACGGTTGAACGGGTGGAAATCCAGCGCGGGGCGAGGGAGCAGTTTGAAGCGGGTATGCTCCTGCTGCGCGCAGGTCGCAAAGACAGCGCATTGGGACCCCTCGAACGAGCCCATGCGCTCGCGCGGACCAATCGTGAATATTCGCTCGGATTGATAGAGGCGCTGATTGCAAACGGATCCCGTGACGAAGCTGAAGCCAGACTGCGCGAGATTCTGAATGCCGATTCGAATGACGGAAGAGCCAATCTGCTTTTCGCGCGCCTTTTGGCGCACGAATCGCGGACGGATGAGGCCATAGCGTTTTATCACCGCGCAATCTACGGGATCTGGCACGACCCGGGTGCGGAAACCGACAGCGTACGGCTGGAACTGGCCCGGTACCTCGCCACAACGCACAGACCTCGGGAACTCCTTTCGGAACTGCTCCTGCTGCAGGGGCGCGGTTCGAAGGATATCCGGATGACGACAGATCTTGCGGGGCTATTTCTTGTTGCTGGATCGGGTCCGAGAGCGGCGGAGATGTATCGCGCCATTCTTCAGAATTCGCCCGAAGATGCAGGTGCTCTGCGCGGACTCGGCGAAGCGAACCTTCTGGCTGGCGATTACCGTACCGCCGAATCCGTGTTTCTGCGCGCGCTGAGACTCCATCCGGCGGATGCGGAGATCATCCATCGCCTCCACTTTGCCAATACACTGGCAATGCTCGATCCAACTTCGAGAAGGCTGGGTTCCCAGGCGAAGTTCGACAGGGCCACTGCGCTCGTTTCCGGCATTCGATCCGAATTGGCCCAATGTCCCTCCGCCGCATCGTCGCCACTGCTGGAAGAAGCCGACCAAGCCGTCACCGCCAAAGTGCACGGCCCGGTTACCAACGACATTGCCGAAGCACGGCTCTCTCTTGCAGAGAAGCTATGGGAGCTTCGAAAACGCACCTGCTCTGCGCCTGTTAACGCCGACACGGACCCGGTATCACTCGTGATGCAGAAGATCCTCAATACACAGTAAAGCGGATTCTGGTTCCTGCAGAAATAAATGGTGCACCCGGCCTGATTCGAACAGGCGACCTCTTGCTTCGGAGGCAAGCGCTCTATCCAGCTGAGCTACGGGTGCGTTTCCTTCTTGAGGATAACTTAAAACGGAACGTCGTCGTCGGTGATCCCCTGCGGGTAATCGTCCGGAGCTGCGGGGCTTGCCTGTGCGGGCCGCTGCTGTGCGCTGCGCGGCATCGAAACCGGCTGCTGTGAGAACTCGTCTCCGCCAGTCCGGCCGGCGCCACCACCGGCGCCCTGACCTCCGAGCAGGATAACTTCTTCGGCTACCACCTCGGTCGCATAGACCTTCTTGCCGTCTTTATCCTCGTAGCTGCGCGTATGAATACGGCCTTCCACGTACAACTGCTTGCCCTTCGTCAGGTAATTGGCCAGATTCTCCGAGCGCCACAAAACGATATTGGTCCAGTCGGTTTCTTCCTTCCATTCCCCCGACTGTTGATCCTTCCACCGCCTGCTGGTCGCGATTGAGAACCGCGTGACGGCGGCGCCACCCGGCGTAAACTTCGTTTCCGCGTCCCGCCCGAGGTGGCCGACCAGAATCACCTTATTGACACTACGTGATGCCATATAACCCTGAAATGTAGCACAGGATCGGATGAGTTCCTGAATGCCCGCGGTTGCATTCACCACCGTGCCGGTCGTCAACGCGCCGGACAGGTGTTTTGCTGAGGAGCATACAGAGAGAGGTTCCGCCGTCAATCCGGCGGCGCGTGATTTTGCGGCTGCCGTTCGAAATAGCGTACGCCTTCTTTAGGAACGAAGAAAGTTCGCAGCGTGCCGTCGCGATCATAGGCGACAAACCAGCCATGGCGGCGGTCGAACTTCGATCCGCTCCCATCCGCCCGATGCATTTCCAGTACGTTTTTGCCGGGACGAGCGTCGCGGAGTTGTTGCGCGAGATGCAGGTACTGCGTCTGCGAAATGCGGCCGAATCCCGAGCCATAGCGGCGGTAGTGATCTTCTAGAAAATCCTGGGTGCGGAACCCGCGGCCGCCCGCGACAGCCAGCATGGTCAGTGAAACACCGATAGTAAGAAGACGGACCAGATTATTGCCTGGCAATGATTTTATCTTTGATCTTACGGTATGCCGCCAGTGGAATCACGCCCTTGCTCCG
>JBDUBZ010000076.1:0-12358 GCA_040003745.1 Terriglobia bacterium | reverse complement strand
CAAAAGCGTCTGCGCAAAGAGGCGCTGTTCTTTTACGTCACCCGCGGCGGTGTGGGAATTTCTCCCTTCTATTCCGACATCGATGAGGTCCGGCCTGCTACCGTGATGTGCTTTCAGGATGGCCGCATTGAATCGCAGACTTACCTGAACTGGCAGGATTTTCTTGAGATCCATCCCATCGACCCGGCAGCGGCGCAACAACGCTTCACCGAGATCGCGTCTGGGTATCTGAGTGCCCTCGTGAAAGACCAGGGTGCGGTCGGCTGCCTGCTTTCCGGGGGAACCGATTCAGCCCTGATTGCATGGCTCCTGCGCGAAATCGGCGCCAATACACTGTGCCTTACGGCAGATTACTCGTGGGAAAAATACTCGGAGTTTTCAAGCGCGGCCGCCACTGCGGCCGCGGTCGGCCTCGCTCATGAGCGCGTGCCCATTACGGCTTCAAACCGCCGCGATTCTCTCTACGCTCTGAACAATGCGAGGCAGAATGCGCCGTGCAGCGTCGGTCTCTCGCCGATTCTTTATCAGCTCGCCGGAGCCGCATCGAAGCACGGCATCTCGATACTGGCAACCGGGGACCACGCCGACTCGCTGTTCCTGGGCTTCGAGCGCTTTTTCCACTCTTTCCCGGCGGAGCATGAAGCTTATCTTAAGGCCACGGCGGCTCTGACGCCCGCCGCCCGCATCGCCAGTCTGAACTCAAGAACGGCCCCCCACCCTGCGGATGAGCCCCTGCTTGCGGCCCTCGGTTCAAGCGCCGGAGAGTGTCTCGAATGGGAGAATGCGTTGTTCGAAGAGGATTGTGCCCGCCTCTCTCAGTGGGCGGGCGCCACGCCGCTTCACACGCTGCAGCAGCTTACCGGCCAGTTGTGGGCCGGCATCTCGTTTCAAAATCTGTTCCTGCCGGTGACCCAGGCACTCGATCACCGCATTGAATTCGTGAGTCCGTTTTATGACCTCGAGATGATTCGCTTTGCTCTCAGCCTTCCGGCCGAATACAAATTCCGGAACGGGGCTACCAAGGTTTTGTTGAGAGACCTGCTGGCCCGGACCCTTGGGCGGGCCGTCGCCAAGCGCGCCTCGCCCAACCCCGCGCGCTTCTGGCGCTTAATGCCGGATCTTAGAGAGAGGTCCCTTCAAGGAAAGGCTCTCAGGCCCGTGTACGACAGGGCCTGCTTCCGTAATCTGGTTGACATGGGCGCCTCATGGAATCAGGTCGACAAGGTAGGGGCTCTCGGCATGTGGCTGACAGCTCAGGGTTAAACGACTACCGGCTTCGAGAAAATCTGCGCGCTCTTTATTGCTTGTCGTTCGACGGGTTTAAGCGGAGTTGGAGCCACCTCAGGCATCGGCGTCCTGGCATTTTCAGATTTGGCACTCCGTTGCTGCTGATTCAGCAGGCTGCTGCGATGGGTACCGGAATAATCCCTTTGGCCTTGGCTTTGGAGTGCAAAAATCACGGGGACAGGGAAGCTGTGATGAAGTCGACGGCACACCGGTGTGGATGGAACTGGAGCCGCATATGGCTCCGCATCCGGCGTAGGCTCAGTCCAAAAAACGCCTAAAGGGAGGAAGAGTTGGCCGGGCTTAAACACTATAGTGCGTTGGCTCGTGGCGGGAGATGCGGGCCCAGGGGAAGGTCGCACGCGCCGCGCGGGGGGAGGGCGGCTTCCGGAAATGAAATCAGGGCGCAAAGCATAGAACTCAATGTCCACCGATCGCGCCACTATATCGAGGGCTGGGCAAAGGCATCATAAGTACTGCCGGTACTCGCGAAACCCAAGGCGTTGCTGTAGCTTGGTATTAGCTGCCACTCGTATCCACTCAGACCGTATCGCGGGAGACCCTTGCCCCGCTGGGCACGCTCGCCCGGCGGATGGGATTGCTTGCGCTCGTGCTTCTCGTTGAGGGGTTGCTCGCCCATCTGCGCGTGCAACGCGAGTATCATGCGCTGACCAGTGACCTTGCCGCCGGGCTGGGTTCATTTTCCATCGCGCGCTGGAGTCTTGCCTTCGCAGTATTTTCGGCGGTCATCGCATTTCGGGGAATCCGCAATCGGTTCCGCGAGATCTCCCGGGAACGCCAAATTACCCCGGTTTCAAGCCGCTTTGCGATCCTGCATTTCTGCGCCTTGGGTATGTTTCTCAATGCGGGGTTACCTCCCGTTTCAGATTGGATGCGTGGAGCAGGCTGGCCAATGCCGCTCGCTGTCTGGCTCTGTTCTGGCGCGAGTGCGATTGTGTTCGCCGGGATGGCGTTAGTTCCCTTCAGGACGTGGGTAACGCTGCTGCGAGGCACGGGCAAATTATGGCTGTGCGGCGCCGCGCTCGCCGGAATTGTGACTGAACTCTCGCAACGTATCTGGACTGAATGGGATCAATCGCGCTGGAACTTCGCGACCGATGCGACGTTTTGGCTGGTCAAGCAACTGCTGCGTCCCTTTCTGCACAACGTAACGCTCAACAGCGAGGCTCATATCATCGGCAGCGAGGTGTTTCAGATAAGGATCGCCGGCGTTTGTTCAGGATGGGAAGGCGTTGGATTGGCGATGGTGTTCAGCATTGTCTGGCTTTGGCTGGAAAGGCGCGAATCACGCTTCCCCCAGGCACTGGTCTTGATTCCTGGGGCGATGATCTCTATATTTCTGCTGAATGCGGTTCGTCTCGCGATCCTGATCATGATTGGAGATCACGGATACCCGGGAGTCGCGATGAGTGGCTTTCATTCGCAAGCGGGCTGGATCGCCTTCAACGGCCTTGTGCTTGGGATTACGTTGGTCGCGCCGCGTATTGCCTGGATCAGGGTGCCGGAGGGTACGGCACCATCCACGGCGGGCCTGGCAGTCAGGAATGACGAGGGCCGGAACCCTGCGGTGGCATTTCTCCTCCCGTTCGCGGTGATTCTCGCTGCTGGTACTATTTCGCGGGCGACGACCGACGGGTTCGAGTGGCTCTACCCTTTGCGCTTCGCCGCGGCCGCGGCGGTGCTTTGGCTTTACCGGCGCGATTATCCAATCCAGCTTGAGAAACCGGGCTGGTTCGCTATGGCGGCAGGTGTCGTGGTGTTTGCGATGTGGATCGCTCTCGATCATGGCCCATCCACGGATAACGGAATTAGTTCAGGTCTTGCCGCACTACCGGCGCCAGCACGAATTGGCTGGATTGTGTTCAGAGTTCTCGCAGCAACAACGACGGTTCCGCTCGCTGAAGAACTCGCCTTTCGCGGGTTTCTGGCTCGTCGAATCATGTCGGCCAATTTCGAGTCCATTGACTTGCGCCGTCTGTCGTGGCTTGCGGTGGCTTGTTCATCACTCGTGTTTGGACTGATGCACGGGGATCGCTGGCTGGCCGGCGCGGTCGCGGGTGTGGTCTATGCGGCGGTGATCATGCGGCGGGGCAAGATCCTTGATTCCGTCGTGGCGCATGCTGTTACCAACATGCTGCTGGCGGTCTGGGTGTTATCCGGTGGCCGCTGGTATTTCTGGTAGCCGTGCACGTTATGGGGCTACTCAACTGCTCAGAGAGGCCTCAGCAGCGCGCCGGCACATTGTGCAGGGTTGGCAGTTAATGGAAGCCGGGGCAGAAAAGGCGAATTCGGTCTTTGTGGCGACCATACGTAAGATTCCCGGCTCTGATCGCGGCACCCGGACTATCTCGCACATCCCATAGAAATGACTGGAATTAAACCGCTGTCAGCCAGGAGATCCATGCCAGATTGCACCAGTAGCCAGAGCTATCGGCGAGCACTCGGTCTCATCTGTGGTCTGCTTCTCGCCGGCATTCTCTATGCGGGGCTGAAACCATTTCGCGCCCCGCCCAACCAGGTCTCGTGGATCGCGGGCGCAAACGCGGTTCGCTTTGGAAAGTCGGCAACAATGATTAGTTCCGCGTCGTTTCCTCCCACTCCCGTCGCTGGGCAGCGCACTCTTGAATTCTGGGTCAAGCCAGCCGCAATGGACGATAGCAGTACAGTGATAGCTTTTTACAATCCCGCGAGTCCGCGCCAATTCTATTTACATCAATCGGAAAGCGATTTGGAAATCCGCATCGAATCCTCAAATGCATGGCTTAAGACACCTCGTGAGCGAGTGAATTTCGACCGCGCGTTCGAGGGAGCCGGGAAGGACGCACTTTGGGATGTGACGTCCGATCGGTCCGGAACAGCTGTCTATCGCAACGGATCGCTTCTGGCCAAAACGCCGATCAAACCCTCCGCCAGCGAATTTGGCGGACGTCTTGTGATTGGCAACTCACCAATTTTTAACGACAGCTGGGAGGGCGTTTTCCGGGGCCTTGCGATTTACGATACCGCTCTCGATCAAGCCCGGATCGCGCGCCACTACGCAAACTGGATCAGTTCCGGCGCGCCCAAACTGGATCGGGACGATCGCTGCATCGCTCTCTACCTCTTTAACGAGCATGGCGGCAGCGTGGTTCATAATCGGATTCAACCCGGAAACGATCTCCACATCCCCCAAAAATACTTTATTGTCCGGCAGACCGTGCTCGATCCGGTTTGGCGAAGCTTCAACTGGTCGGCCGGATTCTGGAAAGATGCCTTCATTAACATCGCCGGCTTCATTCCTTTCGGATGCCTGCTCTGCGCGTATTTTTCGTGTCTGAAGTACCGGCATCCAGTGCTCATAGCCATCGCGGCCGCAGTTATCGTCAGCCTCTTCATAGAACTGACTCAGACGCAACTGCCGACCCGCGATTCGAGCATGGCCGACCTGATTGACAACACCTTAGGTGCGGCTTTGGGAGCCGCCGCTCACCGGGGAAAGGTTGCGAAAGCCATCTCCCGGGGCACGTATTTCCTGATTCGGGCTGTAAACCGGGATCCTGCAAGGACGAAGGAAAGACCTTGTTGATGGAGATCGGTACAGGTTCTACCGTGGAACAGTACCGGTACCGATTCGTCACGTGCAGGCATTACAAGTAACGGGAGCGCTTGAATTTAGCCCATTTTGGGTTATCCTGGTAACACTAGAGTGAGCGTGTGGGCGCGGAGGGCTGATCGGACCCCAGTAGGGCTGACAGACTTTGTAGAGTCATACCTTTCAGAGAACGCAGACGCTTCAAAATCGTTCCATGGTAATCCTGCTGATTTCAGATGATCGCGAACTGTATCAGTTGTGCCGGGAGGTACTCGCCGAGACGCAGTTCTCATGGACCTTGTCTGTGGCGCACACCTACGCAGCCGCTCCCAATTGCGATTTCTACATCTGGGATATCGATTCCCGAACTGCCCTGCCTGCCAGCGGTGAACTGAGCCCCTCAAAGCACCTGTTCCTCGTCGGTTGCGACCAGGTGACCAGTTTCCGTGGAATCACGGCGGCACAAGGCCCCTGCATCCTTCTCAAGCCGGTAACCCGGGCTATGCTTTCGGCGTTTCTCGACGTCTTCTTCGCGGTTCCGGAAGGCGCTGCTTCGAAATCGAACGCAGCCGCGGAGCACTTTCTTCAGATAAATTTGCGGTTGCAGCTGCTGGAGCAGGATCGCTCGAACTTCGTGGCGCGGATGGCGCATGACCTGCGGACCCCAGCCACCGCATTTGGCGGCTATTGCCAGCTATTGCTAAGCCAGCCGGGGAACCTCAACGAGAATCAGAAAGAGATTTTGCGTCACATGCAGTTCAGCGCCAATCGACTTTCCCGAATGGTGGCCGCGATCTTCGACTTAAGTGTTGAGGGTTGGCGCCCGACCGCCCCCGATTTCCGTCGTGAAGATCTTCGCAGGTGTGTTGCCCAGGCCGTCCATGAGGTTGGGCCCTTTGCGGTCGACAAAGGAATCTCAGTTCAGACCAGCATGGCGTCTTTCGAGCGCGACCTATGTTTCGATCCAGGGCTGATCGAGCGAGCGTTCATCAACATCCTCGAGAATGCGTGCCGCTTTGCTCCCGGCAACGGAAACATAGAAGTTCGTGGATACCCGTGGTTTTTCGAACGCCGCAATCCGAATGCCCTGACGGCAATCGCGGCCGAGCGGCGATCTGTTGGCGTTAACGCCCCGAACAGCTATCGCGTGGATATTCGGAATTCCGGCAGGGCCATACCCGCCGAACTGCTGGATCGGATTTTTGAGGCATACATAGCAGATGCTTCTATACCCGACCACTCTGGTCTCGGCCTTGCAATCTGCAAAACCATAGTCACTCAGCACCGCGGACGTTTGTGGGCCGAGAACACCGACTCGGGACCGAGATTTTCTATTGTCTTACCGGCGGTTTTGAACGAAGTGGTGCCGGGTGCTGTGCCGCGAGTCGATCTCTCTCAACCCTGCGCGGGAACTGCGGCGCCGGCCGGACTCTCGCTCCCGTCGGCAAATCGATGACACCAAAACCCGCTAAAACAGTCCTTATAGCCGATGACGAGCTTGAGGTCCGCCGCTACCTTGAAATGGCGGTCCGGTCTCTCGGTTTTTCCGTAAAAGCAGTTCGGGACGGGGATGAGGTTATAGCCTGTCTCCAGAGCCTCGGTGAAGACATCTCAGCCGTACTGCTGGACATGGTGATGTTGAATCGGGGAGGGCTCGATACCCTCCGGGAAATCCGCATGGTCGATTCCAAACTGCCGGTCATATTAATTTCCGGCATGTCGTCGATCCGCGATGCCGTCACAGCAATACAGTGCGGCGGCACCGATTTTCTTTGTAAGCCCGTCGCACACGAAGATCTCTCCAGAGTTTTGAGCAGGGTGATGGAAGACAGCGAGCCCTCCCAGGAACCGGCACGAGTCGCCGGGGAGCCTCCCAGCCGCTTCTTCGGAGACGATTCGCGCATCCGGGATATCCGCTCGCGTGCGGGGCAGATAGGACGATCGGGCGCGCCCGTTCTGATTCAGGGCGAAACCGGCAGCGGTAAGGAAGTTCTGGCTCGCGAACTGCATTCGCAGTCGAATCGTGCAAACAAGCCGTTCCTGAAGCTCAATTGCGCCGCGCTGCCATCCGAATTGGTGGAAAGCGAGCTCTTTGGCTTTGAACGAGGCGCTTTTACCGGCGCTTATCAGAAGAAGGCCGGCATGTTCGAACTGGCCGACGGTGGCACCATTCTGCTCGACGAAATCGGCGATATGGACGTGCGCCTCCAGGCGAAACTGCTGCAGGTTCTTCAGGATCAGGAATTCCGCCGGATTGGCGGTCATCAGACCATCAAGGTCGATGTCCGCATCATGGCCGCGACCCACCGGAATCTCGAAAGGGCCATCCACGAAGGTACATTTCGAGAGGATCTTTATTATCGGCTAAGTGTGATCGTAATTCAGGTGCCGGCTCTGCGCGAACGCGGTGGAGATATCATCCCGCTCGGCGAGATTCTACTGAGGAAGTACGCCGCTCCGAATGAGTCTGTTCCGGCGCTCACCCCCGATTTAAAGCGCGCCATGGTGGATTATTCCTGGCCCGGCAACGTCCGCGAACTCGAAAATTACATGCGCAACCTGGTCATCTTTGATGACGCGGCCGCGATAACGGCTGAATTGCGCAATCGAATCACCCGTAAGCCTGTGGCCAGGCGGCAGGTTGACGATCATGTGGAAGCGATCGAACGGGTAAGCGGCTCCTCCAGTCTTGAAGAGGCGACCCGGATCAAACGGCAGGCGGAAACGGAAGCTATTCTTGCCGCGCTGAACACAACCCGCTGGAATCGCAGGCAGGCTGCGTCCAATCTGAAAATCGACTATAAGTCGCTGCTTTACAAGATGAAAAAGCTGGGTATTGACGATAATTCGGCATCGCTGCCCGCGCCGGAAGAGACTCAGCACATTAGCGCGCGCGCAGCATCGGGCGACTGAGGCGCGCTCGCTCTATATAATTTATTAAATATTTTGGAGAATTTACGGACCAGAATGCTCTTAATGGGCTCCGTTCCCTCCGAGTACGGCGCGCGGCGTTTGCAGCAGGATCTTGAAGTCGAGCAACAGCGACCAGGACCTTGCATACTCAAGGTCCATTCGAACCATCTCGTCAAACTTCACTCTGCTCCTCCCTTCTACCTGCCAAAAGCCGGTGATCCCGGGCTTCGCAAGCAAGCGGCGGCGGTGCCAGGCCTCATATGATTCGAACTCATAAGGAAGCGGGGGACGTGGCCCCACCAGCGACATCTTTCCCGCCAGCACATTGAGGAATTGTGGAAGTTCATCGAGGCTGCTGCGCCGCAGGAACCGCCCCACTGGTGTAACGCGTGGGTCGGCCTGTATTTTGTAAACTTTGGGGCCTGCACCGCCATCGGTGGGATCGGTTTGATTCGAAATAAAGCGCTTCATATACGCCTCATGAATCGTATGATCGGCTTCCGCGTACATGGACCGGAATTTCAGGAACGTAAAACTATTCCCAAACTGTCCGAGGCGGCGCTGGCGAAAAAGAATCGGTCCGCGGGATGTCGCCTTGACCATTGTCGAAATCAGCAGGAGCAGCGGAGTGAGAAGAATCAGCGCCATCAGACTGCCAACAATATCTACAACCCGTTTGATCAGGAAAGGAACTCGCCGGGACTCGATCTCCCCAAGCAGGTCGGGGTGAAGGGTCGAGGAAGTGTCAAGACGAGGGTCGGTGGCACCGGTTTCGTCCGGGAATAAGTGAAATGAGAGTTGTATCTGGGCGGTTTGCTCGAGCGTCAAATCGTCGCGCAGCGCGCGGTTCACTTTGGCGGAGAGCAAAGGCACCACCGAGGATCCGGCCGGAATCTCTGTGAAAACTACCCCCAGCACGGACCCCTCCCGCTGCCAGCCGCGGATATCCGTCTCTCTTGTGGCGCGTTCCAGCGCGTGAAGAATTCGGCGTGCGGCGAAGCTTTCCGCACCCTGTTCCAGGAGCGTTGGAGAATCGAGGAGCATCAGAACGAGCTTCCTGCCTGAGCGCTCGGCCCTCTTTCGTTCGATGCAAAGCATCTTCATGAAAATCGACGGTGGCAGCAGGTCGGAGCCCGCAGGGTGCTCGACAGCGAAATTCCCGATAGAAAACCCGTTAAGGTTTTGCGGTTCCGGTTTGTGTCTCTCGCTCAGTTGCTGGTTTGGCAAAACTGTCTAACCTCAAGGTCATTTCGCCCCGACTCCGGGATCGATGACATAGAATCCGGTCCTTCCCGCACGGGGTGCCGGTTGTTCAAACTAAGATTCGGTGCGGATGCTCTTAAGCACTTTGACAGCCAATTTCTTTCCTATCTAACATGCTGTAATTAAATGAGTTATAGACACTAAACCCAGGGCTCGGACCGTATTGGGCTCATTTGCGGAAAGTGTTTCGGATTCATGCCCGAATTGTCGGAAATGTTACGTTACAGTCACGCGCAACGCGGCCGAAGACTGACGTGGCGGACGCTGTTAGTGGATTTTTGGAGAGCGGCCCGTACCGGTACTCGCCAATTGGGAGTGGCCGGAGAGGGTGGATAAATCACTATCTTGTTGCGATAGAATACAGATTCAGCACGGCCAGTGGTGTTAATCGCCGGTCTTGTGCAACTTAGTGTTGACCGGGACTGAAATGGCGGTAGCTTGCTCTATTTGGATGTACTCGCCTCCCCAGCTGGGCCACTCCAAGCACGGCCTGAAACTATAAAACAAATGATCAGGATTGCCGTAATCGGTTATGGATACTGGGGCCCGCGAATCGTCAGGAATTTTCACGGCGCACAAGGGTGCAGTGTCGTTGCAATCTGCGATCGGGACGCGACCTCACTCCAGCGGGCCAGCAGGGACTTTCCCGGGATCGAGGTCACAAGCGATACGGCGAGGATTCTTGCCTCGGCGGACATCGACGCCATTGCCGTTGTTACCCCTGTGTGGACTCATTTCGAACTGGCTGACGCGGCATTGCGAAACGGTAAGCACGTGTTCGTGGAAAAGCCATTCACTTCCACTGCGGTCCAGGCCGAACAACTGATCGAGCTGGCCGATCGAAAAAACCTTCAAATCATGGTGGATCACACTTTCCTGTTTACCGGCGCGGTTCGCCGGATCCGGAAGATGGTTGATGAAGGGACGCTCGGCAAACTCTATTACTACGATTCGACCAGAGTCAACCTTGGCTTGTTTCAGCACGATGTAAATGTCATCTGGGATCTCGCCCCTCACGACCTGTCCATCGTGGATCATCTGACCGTCAATGAGCCCGAGTGCGTCACGGCGTCGGGCCAGTCGCACCTGAACGGACACGAAGATCTGGCTTACATGACCATCTATTACAGCGATAACATGATCGCTCACATTAACGTCAACTGGCTTTCCCCGGTAAAAGTACGCACGACGCTCATAGGCGGGGAAAAGAAGATGCTGGTATGGAACGATCTTGAGGCAGACGAAAAACTCAAAATCTACGACAAAGGTGTCGATATAGCCAGCGGCCAGAATATCTATGACCTGCTGGTCAGCTATCGGTCAGGCGATATGTGGGCTCCCCGTGTGGAGCAGACGGAGGCGCTTGCCGCGGAAGCCAGGTACTTCGTTGAATGCGTGACGTCAAATGCAAGGCCTTTTAACGACGGCCGGGCTGGTTTGAGGATCGTTAAACTGCTGGAAGCTGCCGATAAATCGCTAAAGAGCCGCGGTGCGCCCGTCGACCTATGACAGATTTTCTGTCGGTTTCGGGCGATGTCAGGCTCGGAAAAGGTGTCATACTTTCGAAGTTCATTAATCTCTATGGCTGTGAGATTGGCGATGAAACGAAGATCGGCGCGTTTGTGGAGATTCAGAAGAACGCGAAGGTCGGCAGGCGATGCAAAATTTCGAGCCATACGTTTATCTGCGAAGGCGTTACGCTCGAAGACAACGTGTTCGTCGGCCATGGCGTGATGTTTATCAACGATTCTTATCCGCGTGCGACAGGGCCCGGTGGAGAACTACAAACCGAGAGTGACTGGAAGGTGGAGCCGACCCTTGTGAAAAGGGGCGCTTCGATCGGGTCGGGGGCGACGATTCTTTCGAACGTCACCGTTGGCGAAAGCGCCATTGTCGGGGCGGGAAGTGTTGTGACGAGAGATGTACCCTCTCATTCCATCGTGGCCGGAAATCCGGCACGGTTCATTCGGAGTGTCCAAACTGAGAATGCAGGAGGAGCACGACTTGAAAACGACTGAGAAGATTCCCTTTCTGGACCTGATCGCTCCGCATGAAGAACTGAGAGAAGAAATCTGTGAGGTGTTTGCAAAGGCCCTCGCGCGCGGCGCTTTTATAGGCGGGGAGGCGGTGGAGGAGTTCGAAAGGGAATTCGCCGCATATTGCGACACCCGGCATGCCATCGGAGTGGGCAGCGGCACGGATGCGCTACGCTTCACCATTCTCGCGGCCGGAATTCCGAAAGGAAGCATTGTACTTACGGTTCCTCATACCTTCATCGCGACGACAGAAGCTATTTCGCAGGCGGGTGCAGTGCCGGATTTCGTCGATATTGACGAGAGCACGTACAACATGGATCCCCGCTGCCTTCGCGAGTACCTCGAGGGTGAGTGCATTATCGATCCCGCTTCCGGCTCTGTAATTAACCGGAGGCTGGCGAAGCCGGTCGCGGCCATTGTACCCGTGCATCTCTACGGACAGATGGCGGATATGGATGCGATTCTCGCGATCGCCCGCGAATTCAATTTGCCCGTAATCGAGGATGCATGCCAGGCGCATGGTGCTGAGTATTTTTCGCAAAAGGAAGGGCGCTGGAGAAAGGCCGGATCGATGGGACTGGCGGCGGCCTTCAGTTTCTACCCAGGCAAGAACCTGGGGGCGTGCGGTGAGGCCGGGGCGGTAACGACGAACGATGCCGGCGTTGCCCAAACTATCCGTATGTTGCGCGACCACGGGCAGGCAACGAAGTATTACCACGATGTGGAGGGATACAACGGGCGCCTGGATGCGATACAGGCTGGGATTTTGCGGGTTAAGCTGAAGCGGCTGACGTCGTGGAACGAACAACGGCGCGAGGCGGCGGGACGGTATCTTCGGTTGCTCGGCAGCGCAGGCCTGGATTGGATGGCCGGGGCGGAACCCGAGTGGTCGAGGAGCGTCTATCATCTGTTCGTAGTACGGGTGCAGGAGCGCGAGGGCCTGATGAGACGCCTGGCGGAGGATAATATTGGGACGGGCATACACTACCCAGTCCCGCTTCATCTTCAGAAAGCATACTCGTCGCTGGGATATAAAGAGGGGGATTTTCCTGTCGCGGAAGCTGCTTCGCGCGAGGTTCTCTCGCTGCCGATGTACCCGCAGTTGCGGATGGAACAACAGGAGCGCGTGGTGGATGTGCTCGTCCGGCTTGTGCTTGCCGCGGAATTGACAGTTCCAGCCCAAGCCAGTTATGCGGCCGCCAGATAAAGAAACGCGGCTCGTGAGCTTTTCTCAGAGAGTACTGAGGAATGTTGCCATCCCCGCATTACC
>JBDUBZ010000380.1:0-3663 GCA_040003745.1 Terriglobia bacterium | reverse complement strand
AGTTGTGCTGATCAATGAAGCCGCACCCGCGACCCAGTCCTGGCAGTTGATTGAATCGATGGAGGCTAATGTGCGCCCCAGGCCTCCCTGCGGACCTGACCAGGCTCCCCGGGAGAAGACCGACTTTTACATGCCCGCTGTAATTTCGATGACCTCGGTGGGTGACTCGGCCACCGGCGTCTTTTTCCCGCTTGGCCAGAAGGTCTCGCGTCCCTTTCATAATCTTCGGAAATATCCGCACCCGAATGAACTTGGAATCAAGGATCAGGCCGGGATGTACACGAAGACCACGGCGCTGACGGAGGCCTTTGTCTCGCACATCATAGACGTCGATTCGAGCAGCGCCGCGAAAGGGGCGGTTTCAGCCGGCTGCCGAGTGGTGCTGGCCTCTGACATCGCCGGAGCGAGATACAAGATTATCGAGCGGCCCGGCGCCAGAAATCTGACCCCGTACTGGGTAATGCAACTGCCCCGTGCGATCGTTCCCGATCACTCGACCATCTTTGGAGCGCAGTTCCGCAGTCTCATCGTCGATCTTGTGCAAGTGCGCCGGCAGTTCGACCCTACACCCTACATCAGGAAATAAGCGGAGGAATCCATGGCCAGTTCGAAAAAGAATGCTCCTGCCCAGAAGACCGCGACGCCCGCTCTTTTGCCGCTAAAAAGGCTGGAGGCCACGCATGCCGCGACGATCATCGATCAGGTCAATCAGTCGCTCGCGAAGACCGGATTCGCCGCCAAAGTGGACGAGATTCACTTTGTTCCGAGCGGCGCCGCTCAGCATAATTGCGACGACTGCCCGCCGCCGAGCGTCTGCAAGCGAGTCTGTTTCATCAACGTCGATGGCGACCCCGAATGCGAAGATCGCTGCGTCGGCCCGGACGAGGCTTAAGCTAGCTCAGCGCTTCTTCGATTAACCGCTTCTGCTCTTCGGCATGCCGTTTGGATGATCCCGCCGCCGGGCTGGCATTACGCAGCCGTCCCGCGTACTTCAGGCGCTTACCGATGTCGAGGAAGCGTCCAAAAATCCAGCGCCATGCACCCATGTTGCGGGGCTCTTCCTGGCACCAGACCACGTCCACATTCGGGTTGTAACGCGCCAGAATGTCGGAAACCTGCTGCGCGGGAAACGGAAACAGTTCCTCCACCCGGATAATCGCAACATCGTCTTTCTTCGCCGCGTCGCGCGCGGCAACCAGATCGTAGTAAACTTTGCCCGAACAAAAAACTGTCTTGCGAACCCGGGTGGGGTCCTCGGTATCGCCGATCACCTCGTGGAATATGCCGTTGGTGAGCTCATTAAACGGGGAGACAGCCTTCGGCGAACGCAGCAGCGACTTCGGCGTAAAAATCACCAGTGGCTTCAGCGGCAGCACCGCCTGACGGCGCAGGATATGGAAATACTGCGCCGGCGTGGTGACGTTGGCGACGCGCATATTGTCTTCCGCGCAGAGAGAAAGGAAGCGCTCCATGCGGGCACTCGAATGCTCCGGCCCCTGCCCCTCATATCCGTGAGGCAGCAGCATGACCAGCCCGCTGGACTGGCTCCACTTCTGTTCGGCGGTAGTGATGAACTGATCGATAATCACCTGTGCGCCATTCGAAAAATCTCCGAACTGCGCCTCCCAGAGGGTGATCGTGTTGGTGTCGGTCACGCTGTACCCATACTCGAAGCCCAGCACCGCGAATTCACTGAGCGAACTGTCGAATACGTTGAAGCGCGCCTGACCTTCCGCCATATGCTGCAGCGGCACGTAGCGATGGCCATCCTGGTAATCGTAGAAACGGAGATGGCGCTGGCTGAACGTCCCGCGCCCGGAATCCTGTCCGCTGAGACGCACCGGCACACCCTCGACCACCAGGGCACCGAAAGCGATGGCCTCCGCATATGCCCAGTCCACAGGCCCATCGTTGGCCAGAGTGTCCCGGCGCTTCTTTACGAAGCCTTCGAGCTTGGGATGAAGATGAAACGACGGGGGCAGGAACGTAATGCCATCCACGACTTTTTCAAGCAGTTCGCGCGAAATCGCCGTGTTCGAACCCGGCCGTATATGCTGGGGCACCGGTTGCAGTACCCATTTCCCGGCGGCCTTGTTGGCATCGAACGCGGCGTTCAGATTGTCCGAAACCTTCTGCCGTAACGCCTGCAGTTCAGCGGCGCTCAAAAGCTTTTCGGCCAACACGCGATCGGCATATTGAACCGCGACCGACGGGTGCGATTCGATGGTGCGATACATGATCGGCTGCGTGTATGCCGGGTCGTCGGTTTCGTTGTGCCCGTGACGCCGGTAACAAACCATGTCGATCACGACATCGCGGCCGAACTCACTGCGATAGTCCCACGCCATCTGCAGAACCCGGATCGAAGCCTCGGGATCGTCCCCATTCACATGGAACACCGGAGCCTGCACCATCTTCGCCACATCCGTGGCATAGGGCGTCGAGCGCGAATCCTCGGGCAGTGTCGTGAAGCCGATCTGGTTATTGATAACCAGATGAATGGTGCCTCCGGTGCCATAACCCTCGAGCAGTGAAAGATTGAGCGTCTCGGGAACCACGCCCTGCCCGATAAACGCGGCGTCGCCATGAATCAGCACCGGTATTACACGGCTCTTTTCCTTGTCGTTCAGCAGTTCCTGCTTCGCCCGCACCACGCCTTCAACTACCGGATCGACTGCCTCAAGATGACTCGGATTCGAACACAGCGAAACTACGATGTCCCTGCCGGAAGGCGTGCGATGAATGCCGGTCGCGCCCAGGTGATATTTGACGTCGCCCGAACCCTGCGCCGACGAAGGATCGACAGTCCCTTCGAACTCCGAGAAAATCTGGCCCAAAGGTTTACCGATAATGTTCGCCAGTACATTGAGCCGTCCGCGATGCGCCATTCCCAGCACCACTTCATGAGCATTGGCATCGGCTGCGCAGTTGGCCAGTTCGGCCAGAATCGCGATCGCGGTCTCCGCCCCTTCCAATGAAAAGCGCTTCTGCCCGATAAACCGCCGGTCGAGAAAATGTTCGAACCCTTCCGCCTTAAGCAGGTGTTCCAGAATGCGCAGCCTGTCCGGTTTTGGGAGCGGCCACGAATTGGTGGTCGGCTCCATTCGCCGCTGCAGCCAGAGCTTCTCTTCCTGCCGCTGAATATACATGTATTCGCAGCCGATCTTGCCGCAATAAGTTGCGCGCAGCAGTTCGATCATCTCGCGCAACGGAACCTGCCGGCGGTCTCCGAACGCATGCTGCAGGGATCCTGAATAGAAGTGACGCTCGAGGTCCCAGATCGAAAGCCCATACGTCAGCGGATCGAGCTCCGGGTTGTAATCCGGCTCGGAACCGAGCGGATCGAGCGCCGCCATCAGATGACCGCGAACCCGATACGCGTTGATCAGCTGAAGCACGGCGACTTCTTTGACGACTTCAGCCGAAGGCTCGGCCACCGCAACGGCGGGAACCTTGTCGCCTGAGAACTTGACAGGCGCGTACGGAACCTTCAGGGCATCGAAGATCCCGTTGTAAAAGTTGTCCTCGCCATCGAGCAGAGACTGCAGTCTGCCCAGAAATGCGCCCGATTCTGCGCCCTGAATGATGCGGTGATCATATGTGCAGGTCACCGACATCACTTTGCTGATGCCGAGCGATGCAATCGTGTCCGGCGAAACGCCT
>JBDUBZ010000379.1:0-3668 GCA_040003745.1 Terriglobia bacterium | reverse complement strand
ATTTGACACGAATCAGGACTTCCGGCTTCAGGAACTTGCGCGCCAGCGGCTCATCCCCCTGCCCCTGGCTGTGGTTCCATTCGCGATTGATCTGAGCCAGCGGGTGGATGTTGTGGGTCACGGGGTCCGAATTGATCACGCTGAGCACCTGCCCCGTCTGTATCCCAAGCACGCGCGGGTGAAACCAGCAGCCTTTCTGATCGAGGGTCACAGGCGTCGACGGCACTTCGAATGTTTTTCCTTCGAGGCCCGTCTTGACGTAAACGAAAACATTGGCCAGCGTGCCATTCGGATTCACGACAACCGATTCATCCCAGGCCTTGCCGTGATGCGCTTCCACGCACGCCGGATCGTTGCTCATGTCGATCGCCTTGCGCACCGGCTTTCTGCCTGTGAATTTGACGACTCCCGTGAGCGTACCCGCTGTTGCCGGATCGGCCTTGAAATACACGGGCGCTATTTTTTCGGCCGGTTTGGTTTCCGGCGGTTTCCCCGCGCAGCCCGAGAGCAGCACGGCCGCGAGCGAGAGAGCCGGCCAGTAGATATGTTGCATCAGATGTTCAGTTTACTCACTCTGAGGCGGCCCGGCGTCGAGCGGCGGCGTTCCAGTCAGAGATTGCAGGAATTCAATCAGGTCGGCGCGATCTTTTATGGAGAGCTTGATCGCCTTCATTTCCTTGTCGAGATAAGGATTCGAATTGCCGCCCCCGACATAGTAATCCACCACGTCTTTGAGTGTTTTGAGGCTGCCATCATGCATGTAGGGCGCGCTCGTCGCGATGTTACGCAGAGTCGGCGTCTTGAAAGCGCCATGGTCACCCTCCACCTTCGATTCCCCGTAGCGGCCGGGGTCTGTCAATTCGCCCTCTCCGTTCACGCCGACGCCGATATTATGGAATTTTCCGTCTGAAAAAAGAGCGTAGTTCTGTTCGATGGTGTGGCAGGCCGCGCAATTCCCGCGGGTTTTATCGGTGAAGATCGCAAGCCCGCGAATGGCCGCGGGCGAGAGGGCCTTTTTGTCCCCGCCATATTGATACCGGTCGAAGGGTGAGTCGCCGCTGATCACGGTTCTCTCGAAACTGGCCAGCGCCATTTCCACCTTCTGAAGGGTGACGGGACCGGGGCCGAATGCCTGTTCGAACTGCTTTTTGTAAACCGGATCGTCATCGAGCTTCTTCACGCTGATTTCGTGCGTCTGATTCATCTCCACGGGGTTTGCGATGGGGCCCGCGGCCTGGGCTTCGAGACTGGCGGCCCGGCCGTCCCAGAACTGGACCGGCGCGTATGCGGAGTTAATCACCGTGGGGGCGTTGCGCGTTCCGCTTTTACCCCCGACGCCCGTCGAGTGCCGCTGGTTGTCGGTGAATCCGAGAAGCGGGTTATGGCAGGATGCACATGCCAGCGAGTTGTCGCCCGACAGCTTTTTTTCGTAGAAAAGACGCCGCCCGAGCGCGACGGTCTGTGCTGTCAGCGGATTGTCGGCGGGGATCGGAACGGGCGGAAGTCCCAGCGGCGGCGTGATTACGATCGACGCGCCAATCGGTTTGGCTCCCGCGGTTGCCATACCCGTATCCACGCGCCCCTGCTTGCCACAGCCGGATGCGGCAGCGGCGAGGCTGAGGACCAGAATCGAAGCGATAAAGGACAAGCCCGGCGTGAGGGGGTGGGTCTTCATGAATGCTCTTTTATATATGGCGTCCCGGCGCCCTGCCGCGTTACGCAAAAGCGGATGGCCGGTCCACCACTCGTATCGTATCTCTATCAATACCTTCCCGATCAACCGCCGCGCGGTGCGGCCGTCTGCGGCTTGTATGACGGGTCGGCTATAGCATAAAGTAGCATCGGCAGGAAAAACCCGCGCGGCGATCGCCGGAAAAGCCTGCGAAACGTATATGCTGGAAGGTCGTTGGCCGCCGGGGCAAACGGAGGTGGCGGCCAGTTGCAGGATGCCAACTCCAAATCGAAGGACATACATGTCAATAAAAACCAGGTCGGCTGCCGCGCTTGGCGTTTTCATTCTGCTGGGCGCACTGTCGGCACAGACTCCCGCGGGCCCGGCACGGGCGTCAGGCCGCGGTGGTCGCGGTGGTGGCGGCGGACGGGGCTTTCCCCAGCAATCGCGCCCACTCGCGGAGCCGGATGTGCTGGCTCGCGGAAAAGCTGTTTTTGAGAGCAACTGCGCGCGCTGTCACGCGACGGACCTTCGCGGCAACCCGCCCGAAGGGCATAGCCTGCTGCATTCCATGATCGCGTTGAACGATAAGCGAGGCGAACTCATCGGAGACTCCCTGCTCAAACACGAGGCTCCGATTACGCTGGCCGGCGGCGATCCGGTTGCGGTAGCCGAATATGTTCACAGTATCCTTGCGACCGTGGGCGGGCAGGGCAGCCCTCCCGGTCGTCCCGATGGTTCGGATCTGAATATCCTGGTCGGCGATGCCAAAGCGGGCCAGGCGTACTTTGCCAAAGCCTGCGCCGGCTGTCACTCAGCCACGGGCGATCTGAAGGGGATTGCCGGAAAGTATGCGGATGCCCGGGCACTTCAGAACGGGTGGCTTCAGGGCACCAGCGGACCCGTGAGATTCTCTGGCCGCGGGGGCGGGGCAGTGGGCTTTCCCGCTATCGTGACGATGCCGGATGGTCAAAAGCTTGAGGGAAAGATCGTCCGCAAAGACGATTTCCTCGTCGTTCTGACTTTGGCCGACGGAACTCGCAAATCAATCGCGCGCCATGGCGATGTGCCGAAGCTGGAAGTGAAAGACCCCAACGAGGCGCACAAGAAAATGGCGCTTGCGATCGACGATCCGGCAAACAAGAACCTGCACGACATCACGGCGTATCTCGCCACCCTCAAATAAGAGGCGGGAAAACAACCGATGAAAACAGCGATTATCTTAAGCTCTCTCCTGCTGGGCACTCTCCTGCTCACGCATGCCCCGCTCTATGCACAGGGCGGCGTAGATCCCGCCGATGCGGCCAAGCCGTTATCCGACCAGTGGATCACTTATTCCGGCGATTACAGCGGCAAACGCTATAGTCTGCTGAAACAAGTCAACACCTCCACGGTGAAGAACCTGAGTCTCGAGTGGCTGCAGACCGGCATCGTCACCGGGTGTGGCCCCACGGGGTCGTCACAGGCCGCTCCGGTCATCGTGGGCGGTCTCGGAACAGGCGATGCGAATACCTGCGCGCCCGCGCGTCTCGGCGGTGGAATCCTCTTTGTGGATGGTGTCATCTACGCGTCGTCCCCCGACAATGTGTGGGCAATCGACGCGCGCGATGGTGCGATCCTCTGGCACTACTACTGGAAGACGCGCGGCGGCACGAGTCTTGCCACGCGCGGCCTCGGCATGTGGCACAACCGCATCTATTTCGAACTGCATGACGACTGGATGGTTTGCCTGGACGCGAAATCCGGCAAAGAAGTCTGGAAGAAAGAAATCTCCAGTTTCGACGCTCAGTACTTCTCCTCCAACGCGCCGATGGTCCTGGGCAACCACATCATCGCCGGCACCGGTAATGACATGGATGCGCCGGGCTTTATCAAGTCCTACGATCCGGAAACCGGCGACCTGCAGTGGACTCTCTATACAACGCCCCAGGCGAAAGGCGATCTCGGTCTCGAAACCTGGGCCAGCCTCGATGCGGCCCGGCATGGAGGCGCTATG
>JBDUBZ010000075.1:0-12384 GCA_040003745.1 Terriglobia bacterium | reverse complement strand
TGGATGTGAGCGCGAAAGTCCTGTGCGTTGAGGGCAAAGGAGAGCGCCAGAAACGCCGCTAAGGCGGTTTGCAAACGTTGCATTGTGTCACCTCGTGCTGGAGAAAGCCAGCTTGTACCGAGATATTATCCAAGGTGTCCGGCCGTGTCAATGCACAAGCCCACATGCACAAGCCCACACAAGAAACAACTTGTCGCTCCAAATGAAAGCTTCCTTTGTGCGCAAGTAGAAATGCCCTGTTAACGGGGTTGAGGCTGGCGGCCGGCTACCTATAACCCTGGCGTCTTTACGCCGCCGCTTTACGGCACGTAAATACCAGGGCGGGAGGGAAGTTTCGCAGCACATGGCCTATGCCGACTGTATTGAAAAATTTTCTCAGAAAACTGGCTTCATTGAATCTGGAAAAACGCCTTTTGCCGAGATCCAGGTGTCCGGCGCAGGCGTGAATGTACTGATACTGGGTCATAATGCCGCCCGGAACAAGGCAGGCGGCAATTTCTCCCACGATCAGCGCGCGTGTTTCAGGATCCATACTCGTGAGGCCCAGCGAAGACACCACGGCATCCACCGGCCCGGCTCCGTGCTCCGCAAGCAAAGCCCGAAGATCGGTCGCGCTGCCGCATACGGCTACCAGACGCGGGTCGTGACAGGTGTCGTGCAGATGCTTAATAAACGCCCCATTGATGTCGAGGGCCAGAACATGGGCGTCCGGCCGCAGCCTGCGCAGGATCTGGCTGGTGACGGGGCCTGTCCCGGGACCCAGCTCCACAATGGTTCGCGCGCTCAGAAAGTCGATCGGTTTCAGCAGCGCGCTTGCCAGGTGCCGTGAACTGGGAACCAGGGAAGCCGTCGGCCCCATCGACCGGAGACCCTCCTGTAAAAAAAGACGGTAAGCGTTCGGAATGCCGGGCCCGCGCCTCGACCCTATTCCCCCCCGGCGATCTTTCATTTCAGAAAATGGCATGGATTTGGTTCAGGAAACCGCCGCCAGGCGATTCTGCATTTCAGGGATCTCAATTTCAATGCGGGTGCCGCGGCCCGGCTGGCTATCTATGGTCATGCGGTAATCCTGGTTATACAGCACCTGCAACCGCTCTTTTACGTTGCTCACACCGATTCCTTTCGTAAATATGTTCGAAAGCTCCGTTTCTGCAATGCCCATCCCGTCGTCCGCCACCTCAAGCAGCAGCCTGTCCCGGTCCCTTCGGGCGGTGAGTGTAATGGTGCCACCGCCAATCTTACCGGATAAGCCGTGTTTGATCGAATTCTCGATCAGCGGCTGCAGCAGCATGCTGGGCACGAGCATATCGGCGGCCTCAGGATCGATTCGCTTCTCCACTCTGAGCTTGTCGCCGAACCGCACTAACTCAATAGACAGGTAATCGTCGATAAAATTAACTTCTTCGCGCAACGGAGAAAAATGATCCTGATTGCGCAGGCGCCGCCGCATGATTCGCGAGAGCCGCCCGAGCATGGTCCGAGCCTGTTCCGGATTGGTCCGGATCAGAGACGAAACCGAGTTCAGGGTATTGAAGAGAAAATGCGGATTGATCTGGCTGGTCAGATTGTCAAGCCGCGCCTGCAGCAGCAGCCGCTGCTGTTCGTCGAGCTTGGCCTCGGTGCGGGTGTTGTTCCAGACTTTGAGCGGCAGGGTGATACAGAAGTAAGTCGCCACATAGGTACCCGCCAGCAGCGCCGGTGAGTCGCCCCAGTGCGCGAGCGTAAACAAGCGCGGCTGCGGACGCCGGAACGCGCTGCCCAGAATCTGCCGCAGGAATTCGGTGGCACAGACTCCGAGCGAGAAATAGGCGTGCAACAAAGCGCTGCGGAATTCGCGGCCCGGCTGGAAAACGCGATAAAAATTCAGATCCGGAAACGGCGAAAAGCGCCAGATATCTTCGCGGTCGGAAGCCGAGTCGCGCAGCAATCCGCCGCCAAAGCCCACTGCCGCGAAGAACGGCAGCGTAAGAAACTCCCCGCCGAACATTGCGGGAATCGCGATGCCCATCCCGGCCAGCCAGCCGCACACATAGCCGCCCGTGATGCCGGCCAGCAGGCTGCCTTCGAGGCCCAGATCGAGCGCGTCATACTTGCCCGTCACCACTCGGATTGCGACGCCCGGCAGGAAAAGCGCAATGAACCACAGGCAGAGCCAGGTCCGCTGGGCCAGCGTTCGTTCCTCGCGGCGAAGCAACTTTTTGACCGCTCCGCTGCGCACACCAAAACTTGCGATGGCGGCCACAACGCCGATCTTTACGAGCAGGGTAATCAGATACTCTTGCAAGCAAGCCCTTAGAGATAATGAAGTTAGTGCCCTTTCAATTGTCGCAGGCGGCGGAGGCCGCGCTCCCCACGGAATACGGTAATTTTCGCATTTTCGGCTTTGAAGGGCGCACCGTGTTTCCAACAGGCGGGAGCCCGGTCGGCGCCAGCGCGACGGGAACCCATCTTGAGGAGGCGGTTGCCCTGGTGATGGGTGACATTGCCCACGGCATTCCCGCGCTGCTGCGCATTCATTCGCAGTGTCTTACCGGAGATGTCTTCCACAGCCTTCGCTGCGATTGCCGCAGTCAGCTCGAAATCGCTCTGGAACTCATTGCGGGGGAAGGCCGCGGCCTTATCATCTATGAGCAGCAGGAGGGCCGTGGTATCGGGCTCATGAACAAGCTCCGCGCGTATGAACTGCAGGACCAGGGGGCGGACACCGTCGAAGCCAACGAGCGCCTTGGCTTTGAGAACGATCTCCGCAACTACAGCCTGCCAGGAGCAATACTGCAGCATCTGGGCGCGCGCGCAGTTCGTCTCATTTCAAACAATCCGGACAAAGTAAAGGCTCTCGAAGACTCGGGCATTGTGGTTGCGGGCCGCGTACCGTGCATCGCCGCAGCCCATGAATCACGCCGGGCATACCTCGACACCAAGCGCGAAAAAATGGGGCATCTCTTCGATCGATTGTTGTAGCGGACTCCCCCACTAAACCCAATACTGTTTTCCGCCGATATATGGGCATGAAAGACAGGCGTTTGGAAAGCCGCTACTTATGCGCGGATATGGTTCGGGTCGACTGGGTTCACGGCGAAAACGAGTTTCGGACGGCGGAGGGTGTTTTAGAGGATATTTGTTCCCCCGGGGCTTGTGTTCAGATGGAACAGGCGATACCTCTCGGCGCGGCCATCATGTTAACAATCGGAGGGTCGGATTTTACGGGGAGCGTCTGCTACTGCGTTCTTAAAGATTTTGGCTATTTTGTGGGGATACGGTTCGCCGAGGACGATTCGTGGAACCGGGACAGGGCAAATCCCCAGCATTTATTCAACCCGCAGGTGCTGGCGGGCCGTTGACGAGTTAACGAGGCCTGCGATTAACGAGGGGTTTATGGAGCCTTACTGATCGGTGGGCATCGCATAATACCCCTTACGCACCTGGACCTTCAGGTCTTTGTCATGTGTCCGCAGGTCGATCTTGCGGTAAGCGCCGTCGCGGGCCGGGTTTGTCGGAGTATAACCAACCAGATACTGGGTTCGCATCTCCTGCTGAATCTGGTCGAAGATCGATTCGAGATTGTTCTTCCTGTCCACCTGAAACAGCCGACCCCCCGTCTCGTCCGCCATGTGTTTCAGGACGCCCGCGCCGCCGTAGCCCCCGCCCATTCCGCCATAAAACGGGCGGTCCACATAGAGAATTCCATAGATGATGGAATCGGATTTCTGCGCCGCCTCGATTGCCGCACGCTCGGTTTCGGTGCTCCCCTGATCTTCCCCGTCGGTGATCAGGATGATCGCTTTACGGCCTACTTCCTTCGACAGCATATCTTTCGCGGCAACGTAGACCGCGTCGTAAAGCACCGTTCCCCGCGCATGCGACATAGTGGGCACGGGCCCGGAATTGATGCCGGAAAAGCCCGCATTCAGTTTGAGACGCCGCAAGCCATCCTGAAGCAGCCTCGGCGACCCGGTCACATCCTGCAACAGTTCGGAATCCGCTCCAAAACTGATCAGGAACGCCACGTCTTTGTTCTTCAGAACGCGCGAGAAGAAAGACGAGGCGGCGTTCCGCTCAACTTCAATCAGATTCTGCTGACTGCCTGAGACGTCCACCAGCAGCCCCATGGTCAGCGGAATATTCGTTTCCTTGCTGAAGTACTTGATGGTCTGGGCTTTGGAATCTTCGGCCAGATCGAAATCGGTCTTTTCCAGAGTGCCGACGAGGCCATTCTGCTTGTTCCGGACCGAACAATACAGGTTGACGACGTTGACCTCAGACTTGATCACCGCGCCCGAATCCTCGGCTTCCTTTGGCGGCGGTTGCTGCGCAAACCCCCGAAGCAGCAGCACGGGCGCCAGGCAAACCGCGGCGGCGATTACGACGGAGATCGGTTTCATAAACTCAAATGGCCTGTCAAAGTTCGAAGACGTATACCGCGAGGACTCTGTTTCACATGCGTGCCGCCCTTAAGCATCTCAAAAAAGACCCGATTCTGGCGAAGATCATCGAAAAGTCGGGACCATACCGCATGGAGTATCGCGAACCGTCGTTTGAAACTCTCGTGCGGTCGATTGTTTACCAGCAGTTGAGCGGCAGGGTGGCGACTGTCATCTTCGGCCGCCTTCACGCCGCCGCCGGAGAAGAAACACTGACCCCCGCCGGAATCATGAAGTTGCGCCCGGAGCGCATGCGAAAAGCGGGACTTTCGGCGCAGAAGACTCTCTATATCAGAGAGCTTGCCAAGCATACCCGGCGCGAGTCGATCGTGTTCGAGACGCTCCCGGAGCTTGAAGACGCGCTGGTGATTGAGCATCTGACGCGCGTCAAAGGCATTGGCGTCTGGACGGCGCAGATGTTCCTCATGTTCGCCCTGCGGCGGCATGACGTTTTGCCGGTCGCCGATCTGGGAATCCGGACCGCAATGAAGCGTGCCTGGGATTTAAAAGACCTTCCCAAACCGGCTGAGATGGAAAAGATTGCGGCTGCCTGGAAGCCATGGACCTCCGTCGCCTGCTGGTATCTGTGGCGCAGTCTCGATAACGAATGAGGGTGTGGGTAGTCGAGCGCGACCCCATTCCTAACTTTATATGTGCCTTCGCCAGTGACGCGATATATAAGAAGCATGCGCAGACTCCTGCTCCTCCTCGTGTTAGCCGGTCTTGCAGGCGTACCTGCCTCCGCCCAGCAATTGAAGGACCCGCTGGGCCGTACCACGCCCCAGGAAGCCATAATCCGATTCCTTGAGGCCTGCCACTCGCGCGATTACGTGAAGGCCTCGAAATATCTCGATCTGCGCCAGCTTCCCGCGGCCGACCGCGCCAAAACCGCACCCGACCTCGCGCTTCAACTGGAAGATCTTCTCGACGACACCACGTTCGACATCGCCACGCTTAGCCGCAACGCCGATGGCGATCAGGACGACGGACTCTCTCCTGAATTCGAGAAGCTGGCGGATTTTCAGGTCAACGGACAGACGCTGCATCTGCAGCTGGAACGAGTGACGCTGAAACCGGGTTTGCAAGTGTGGCTGGTAGCCGCCCGGAGTGTGGAGATGGTTCCTGCCGCTCACAAGCTGGTGGTCGAAACGCCTTTCGAAAAGAGGCTGCCGCAGGTGCTCGTCACGTATGAACTGCTCGATACTCCGGTATGGCGGTGGATTGCCCTTTGCCTCATCGCCGTCGTTCTCTGGTTCGCCGCAGGCTTGCTTTCCTGGGGCGCAGTGGCGCTGGTTCGGCCTCTCATGCCCGCGCCCAACTTCCGCGCGCCCTTACGGATTCTGCTCCTCGTGGCCGGCCTGCAGGGTGCTCTGGAGTTCGCGCCGCCCTCTACTCTGCCGCGCCTGTTCATCGAGCGCGGCCTGGGACTCATTTTCGTCTTCGCGCTGGCGTGGGCGGCTTCCGTGATGGTGGATATCGGCGGTGAACGCTGGCACGCCCATCTCGATCCCCGCGTTCAGGCCGTGAGCTATTCGGTGCTTCCCCTGGGACGCCAGATCCTGAAGATGGCGTTCTTTCTCGCTGCCATACTCGGCGTGCTTGGGGCGTGGGGCTACAACACATCGACCATTGTTGCCGGGTTGGGCGTGGGCGGCCTCGCCGTGGCACTGGCGGCGCAGAAGACGATCGAGAATCTGTTCGGGGGAATTTCCGTGATCGGGGACCGGCCTGTTCTTGTAGGCGATGTCTGCCGCTTCGGCGACCGCACAGGAACCGTGATGCACATCGGCCTGCGCTCCACCCGAATTCGCACCCCGGAGCGAACGATTGTCAGTGTCCCGAACGCACAGTTCTCCACGATGGCGCTTGAAAACATTTCCGGCCGTGACAAGATACGGTTCCATCACACGCTTAATCTGCGGCGTGACACGAGCCCCGCGCAGATTCTGCAGGTGCTCTCAGCTTTTCGCACAATCCTCGACGACCATCCCAAAGTCGAAGTGGACACGCTTCCCGTCCGTTTTATCTCGGTAGGCTCCTGGTCGTTCGATGTCGAGGTCAGCGCCTATGTGACCACGCGGGACGGCGAGGAATTCTTTGCGTTACAGCAGGAACTGCTGTTGCGGATGCTCAATGCGCTGGAAGCGGCAGGCACGGGGCTGGCAGTGCCTTTGCAGGAAAGCGTCGAATCCCGCGTCCCGACCGACACCCATCGGCCCGCAGCCTGATAGCCGCCCGATTTTTCACGGGTATACAATACAAATTTGCGTTCCCCGCAGAATGCTCCTGTCCTGATCACCGGCGCCGGCCGGGGGATCGGAAAACGCTTGGCTCTCGGCTTCGCTCAGGCGGGATCTCCCGTTGGCCTGCTTGGTCGCAGCCAGGCCGAACTGGACGTGACCAAACTCGAAATCGAACACGGGGGCGGCACTGCCCTCCGTCTGCGCGCCGACGTGACGGACTTCGATCAGGTCTCAGCCGCGGTTGAAAAAATGACCCACACCCTGGGCGAAGTTTACGCGCTGATTGCGAACGCTGGAGTTCAGGGCCCCATCGGGCCGTTTGTCGAAAATCGCCCGCGCGACTGGCGCGAGGTGTTTGAGGTAAACGTTCTCGGAGTGATGAACTGCTGCCGCGCCGTGGCGCCCCAGATGATTCAGCGGCGCAGCGGCAAAATCGTCGTCGTCTCGGGCAGCGGAGCGGAAGAGCCGAGGCCGGCTTTTTGCGCTTACTCCGCGAGCAAGGCTGCGGTCGTACGCTTCGCCGAAAGCCTGGCCGAAGAGGTCCGCGAGCATAACGTCCAGGTCAACTCCATGTTTCCCGGTGGCGCCTACACGAGCATGACGGATGAGATTCTGCACGCGGGATATCGTGCAGGAATAAACGAAACCGAGGCTGCCGAACATATCCGGCTCACCGGCGGCGTTCCCCCCGATAAACAGACGCAATTGGCCCTGTTCCTTGCCTCGGAACGCTCAAATCACGTGACGGGCAAGTTACTGCACGCGCAGGATGACTGGAAAAAGCTGGAGCGGGAGAATGGCCGTCCGGATTCGTTCACTCTTCGCCGCCATCTAAAGTAGTGCCGGAAGAACTGGGGCTAGCGGTGTGTGCACTTTCAAGGGCGGGCCTGCATGTTCCACGCGAACTCGCCGGCCGGGCAATGAAATCGGGCTTTCGCCCAGGTATTGGTGAAATTGGACGAAAGGTTCGGCGCTGGCTGGCAGCGAACTGAACAATGCCTGCAAACCACGTCTACAATAGATACCTTATGCGCGCTCCATGGCCTGCACTGCTGTTTTTTCCGCTGTTCGCACCCGCTGCGTATGGATGGGGCTGCGACGGCCACCAGATGGTCGCCCTGATTGCACGCGCTCACCTCAGCAGGAAAACGTCCGCCGCGGTGGACCGCCTGCTGGCGCAATACCCCATCGATCCGGCCCTCAAACGTTACTGCCAGGACCCGCCTGCCGATCCAATGGCTGATGCGGCCACGTGGCCCGACGACATCCGTACCATCAACAAGACCAGCTCATGGCATTTTGTCGATATTCCTCTTCCTGTGACAACCACCGGAGGCAGTCTCGACGCGTGGTGCCCACCGGTGGGTCAATCAGTCGACGGAAAGGACCGTCCGGGCTGCGTTGTCAATGCCATCGCCTACAACCTCGCCATCCTGCGCAATCCGGGACAGTCCGGCGCTGCGCGCGCCGATGCGCTGCGCTATGTCATCCATTTCGTTGGGGATATCCACCAGCCTCTGCATGACTCCGACAATAACGATCGTGGCGGCAACTGCACGTCCATGACCTTCTTCGACGAACAGCGCCCCGCCAACCTGCATTCGATCTGGGATACAAAGATCCTCGAACGCCAACTTGCGGCGAAGAAGACAACCCGGGCTGCATACGCCCACGCACTGGATGTGAAATTTGCAGCGCTGGGCCGGTCTTTGAGAAACAAGAAACCCGATCCCGCCGCGTGGGCATGGGAAGGGTTTGCTCTCGCTAAAGCCACCACCTACGGTAATCTCAAGCCCGCCATTCCTCTCGAATCACCCACTTCCCCGACCGATTGTAATGCGGAGCGCGACAAGGTCGCGGCGCTGCATATCGCCATTTCAGACCAGTACTTCGATGAGGCCGCCCCTAAGGTCGATCAGCAACTTGTCAAGGCGGGCAACCGACTGGCGAGCCTTCTTAACCGGACCCTTTAAAGCCAGGAGAATCGCGGCATTCCTGCTCTCGCTTTCCGCAGTTGGACTGGTCCGCCTCCTGGCATCCACGCTGGCAATCCCGACAACCGTAATCTGGTCGACGGCACCGATCTCTCGACTTCGAAATTGCTCAGCTTGTCGACGTGAAAAAGAACTACAGGGGCTGATCGCGAAAGCCATTTTTTAGTGACGCCAGCGTAAGGTTTGTAAACACGATGATCAAAGGTCCAGCCACGAGGTCGGCACCGAGAATTTCTATGATAAGTTAAAGTGCGGGCGGGCCTTTGTTTTCCACCACTAAACACTTATTTTTCATCGCGGGACTAGCGGGATTCTCCGCCATGGCAGCGGCCGCCCAAACGAACACGGCGGCGGCCACGAATCAGGCGCTGCTGCAGAAATACTGCGTCGGCTGCCACAACAACAAGCTCAAGACAGCGAGCGTGAGTGTGGAAGGTCTCGACCTTACCAGTGTCGCCGGCAAGGCAGAACTCCTCGAAAAGGTTCTGCGCAAGGTCAAGACCGGCCAGATGCCACCTCCCGGTCTGCCGCGCCCGGATACGGCTACGGCTACGGCATTTTCGAAATGGCTTGAGAATTCGCTCGATGCCGAGGCTGTCGCTCATCCCGACCCGGGCCGCCCCGCCATCCACCGTCTCAACCGCGCCGAATACAGCAACGCCGTGCGAGATGTTCTGGCTGTCGATACAGATGCCGGTTCCATGCTGCCGGTCGACGACACGGGCTACGGTTTCGACAACATTGGCGACGTTCTTTCCGTATCCCCGGCGCTGCTCGACCGCTACATTTCCGTGGCGAGGAAGGTTTCCCGCCAGGCGGTCGGAGATCTCACGATCAAACCCGACGAAGAGCTATACAGCGCCCGCCGCCAGACGAAAGGCGAGCGCGTCAGTGACGACCTGCCTTTCAACTCCTCGGGCGGACTTTCGGTCGAGCATTACTTCCCGCTCGATGCCGACTACACCTTCCGCATTCACACCGGAAATCCGGCCGATGGTTCAGGCACGGATAAACCCGTCGAGGTAAAACTGCCCGTCAAGGCGGGTCTGCACACGGTTGGCGTAACTTTTCCGGCTGAATCGCTCAAGCCCGAATTTGCTCCCGGACGCGGACGCGGTGGTGGCGGTCAGGGACGCGGTGGTGGGGCGGATACTTCCGGTTTCGCACTGTCTATGGATTTCCGGCTCGATGGCGCGCGTATGAAGCGCTTCCCGGCGCCCAATAACCAGCAAATCGGCGCGCTGGGTATCGCCGGGCCCTATGATGTCCTCGGTCGTGGCGACACCCCCAGCCGGGCTAAAATTTTCATCTGTCACCCTTCGGCTGCCGCCCAGGAAGTGGCATGCGCCCAGAAGATTGTCGCCAATCTCGCGCGCCACGCCTATCGCCGTCCGGTCACTGAAGGTGACACTAAGCCTCTGATGTGGCTTTACCAGGCGGGCCGCCGCAAAGGCGATTTCGATGCCGGAATTCAGGAAGCCATTCAGGGCCTGCTCGTCTCGCCCGACTTCATCTTCCGTGTAGAGGCCGACCGCAAGGCCACAGGGGCGGCAAAGGCTTATCGCATCAGCGACATTGAGCTCGCCTCACGCCTTTCGTTTTTTATCTGGAGCAGTGTTCCCGACGATCAGCTTATCGATCTTGCCGCCGCCGGGAAACTTTCGACGCCAGCGGTACTGAGCCAGCAGGTTCACCGCATGCTGGACGACCCCAAATCGCGCGCCCTGACCAACAATTTTGCTGGCCAGTGGCTATATATAAGAGGTCTGGCTACCGTCCGCCCGGATCCCGTCGTCTTCCCCGAATGGGATGAAAGTCTGCGGGCAAGCTTCCGGGCCGAAACGGAACTGTTTTTTGAAAGCATTCTGCGCGAAAACCGCAGCGTTCTTGAGCTGCTGAGCGCCTACTACACCTTTCTGAACGAGCGCCTCGGGAAGCACTATGGCATCCCCGGCATTTACGGTTCGCAGCTTCGCCGTGTCACTCTCGAAGATCCCAATCGCGGCGGTCTGCTTGGACAAGGCAGCCTGCTCACGGTCACCTCATACCCGAACCGGACGTCGGTCGTGCAGCGGGGCAAATGGATTCTCGAAAACCTTCTGGGTACGCCACCGCCACCGCCCCCGCCGGACGTTCCGGCTCTCGAAGCAACCACCAGCAACGCGCATCTTACGCTTCGCGAAGCCATGGAAAAACATCGTGGCAACCCCATTTGCGCCGGCTGCCATGCCCGCATGGATCCTATCGGCTTCGCTCTTGAAAACTACGATGGCATAGGCAAATGGCGTGATAAAGACTCGGGCGCAACTATCGATGCGTCCGGCAAGCTCCCGGATGGCACCGTCTTCAACGGCCCGGCGGGTCTCCGCAAGGTCATGATCACGGAAAGGCGCGATGAGTTCGTCGACACCGTGATTGAAAAGCTGCTCACCTACGCGCTGGGCCGCGGTGTGGAGGCTCCGGACCGTCCCACGATGCGGGCCATCGGCCGCGAGGCTGAGCGCAGCAACTATAAGCTCGCGGACTTGATTGAGATGATTGTAAAAAGCAGGCCGTTTCAAATGAGGAGATCTTCGGAATCATGATCACGAAAAAGCATCTGCCCCGCCGCACGTTCCTGCGTGGCGTCGGCGCCGCCCTGGCACTTCCCATGCTGGATTCGATGGTTCCCGCCTTCGCCTCCACGTTGGGTAAACCCACCACCCGGATGGGCTTCGTCTACGTGCCGAACGGCATCATTGCCTCCAGCTGGATGCCCTCAGGCGAAGGCGCTGCTTTCGAGTTCAATACCACCATGAAGGCCCTTGAGCCCTTCCGCGACAACGTTCTTGTGCTCAGCAATCTGGGGCAGATCAAGGGGCGTTCGTTCGGCGACGGCGCGGGCGATCACGCGCGGGCGGGAGCCACCTGGCTGACCGGCGTACACCCTAAAAAAACCGAAGGCGCGGACATCCACGCGGGCATCTCAGCCGATCAGGTCGCCGCGCGCGTGCTGAGCAACCAGACGCAGTTCGGCTCACTCGAAATTGGGGTGGAGGCGCCCAGTCTGGCAGGCGGCTGCGACTCGGGCTATAGCTGCGCTTACACCAACACCACCTCGTGGCGGTCACCCACCACGCCCAATCCCGTGGAAGTGAACCCGCGTATTCTGTTCGAACGGCTCTTTGGCGAGGGGGATAGTACGGATCCTGCTGCGCGCATGGCTTCCCTGCAGGAGCGCAGCAGTATTCTCGATTTCGTTAAGGGCGGCGTGGACCGGCTTGAGACCAAACTCGGCAACGGCGACCGGCGCAAACTCTCGGAATATCTCGATGCGGTGCGCGACATCGAAAAGCGCATACAGAAGGCCGAACAGCAGAATGCGTCGATGGTTCTCCCCCTCATGGAAAGGCCGGCCGCAGCGCCGGAGGAATTTGTCGAGCATGCGCACCTGATGATGGACCTTATGGTCATCGCCTGGCAGACCGACATGACCCGCGTGACAACCTTTATGCTGGCCCGCGAAGGCAGCAATCGCAGCTACCGCGAAATTGGCGTGTCAGACGGTCACCATTCCTGCACACACCATCAGAACGACCCCGAGAAGATCGCGAAGACGATCAAGATCAACACGCACCACGTGCAGCAACTGGCCTATCTTGTGGGCAAGCTGAAAGACACTAAGGATGGCGACGGCACGCTGCTCGATCATTCGATGCTGCTTTACGGCAGCAGTATTTCGGATGG
>JBDUBZ010000074.1:0-12391 GCA_040003745.1 Terriglobia bacterium | reverse complement strand
CGGGTGTGGGCTTCACGGGGCGCTTCTCGAGGATTTCGGTGTCGGTGAGGCCGGGGCAGACGATGCAGGTGCGGATTCCGTTCTGCTTTTCTTCGAAGCGGATGGCTCCGGCGAGACCCGCGAGTCCGCGTTTCGAAGCCTGATACGAGGCGCCCGACTGGTCCGGGGTCAGCGACGACTGGGACGAGATGTAGAAGATCAATCCGGACTGCTGTTTGCGCATGGCCGGGAGCGCGGCCCGGGACGCGTAGTAAGCGCCGTTCAGATTGACGTCGACGATCATGTTCCAGACGGCGGGAGTGAGGCGGTCGAGCGCACGATCGGGCGTGTTGGCTCCGGTGGCGTAAACCATGATGTCGATGCGGCCATACTTTGCCAGGGTCGCGGCGGCCAGGCGTTCCATGGCTGCGGGGTCGGTGGCATCGGCGGGGTGGATGGCGATGCCGTGTGGTTCGAGTTCTTTGAGGCGATGCTCGCGCCTTGCGGAGGCCATGACCAGGGCTCCTTCCTTAAGGAACAGGAGCGCGGTCTGATGCCCTATTCCGCTTGATGCCCCTATTACCAGAACAACAGTGTCCGGGAAAACCTGCATCTCCCGATCATAGGCGGGGCCCCCCTCAAAACGACCACAGGAGGCTCGTGTACCCCGTCTGGGCGCGATAGTTCTGATTGATTCCGAACAGGCCAAAATCCTCTTTGTACCCGTAGTATTGATAACCCACGTTATAGCGGAGCTTGTCTGTGATGCGGACCGAGAGGCGCAGCAGCGGGGTCTGGTAAGTCAGAGGGAAGGTTTGCACGTTGTACAAGACCTGCGATACGGGATCGGCCTGGGGGGCAAGTGCGGCGCGTCCATCGCCCGTATCTTTGGTGATGTTGTAGCCGACGTAGAGATCGGTGCGATTTTTCAACGCAAACCGCAGGCCCAGATTGGCGGCGTGGATGTTGCTGACGTAGAGCGACTGCGCGCCGGTGATTTCCGTGGAGCGTGGTGAGCCGGCAAAGAAGTCGAGGCCGCCGATGGTATCGAGGTGCAGCTTCGAATAAGAGCCGTCGATGGAAACCCAGGAGCGGGCATTCCAGGAGGCGTCGGCTGAATAAATTCGGGCTCGCGAGCTATAGGCCGTGATGACAATTGAGTTGTTGTTGTAGTTTTCCTGGTAGGTGGCGCCTGCCGTCAGGGTCTTCGTGCGGTATTGAATCTTCGACCGAAGGGCATGATAGTTCCGCAGACTGACCGGTGTGAATGGGTTGTCGTTGCGGCCCAGCTCGGCTTCGAGATGCAGGCGCACGTTCTTCATCGGCAGCCAGCTGGCGCCGGCGACACCGGCTTTGGTGTGGTTCGACTGCTCGGCGGTTACGCCCGCGAGGGGTGAGCCAGGGCTGGCCAGATCTTCCGTGGAGCGGATCAGGCGATCGGCATAACGGAATCCGGCAAAGATGTCGAAGGTCTTCGAGAAGCGATAGCGTGCATCGGTAGCGTTGGTGATGAGGCGGACACCGAGGAACTGGAAGTTGATCGCATCGAAGGAAAACGTGGAGTTATCGAACTGCTGGTAAAAGTTGCTGCCTTCGATCCTGGTGTTCGAGACCGACGTGTGATTGACCAGGGTGAACTTCGAGAGCGGGAATACGGAGACATTGAAATCGCCTGTGGCGATGGGGCGGTCGCCGTTGCCGCTGATGACGATCTGGCGGTTCTGCGAGGCGCCAAAGCGATCGGGTCCCATGGCTGTTTCGTTCTGTGCAAAGCGACCGCGGCCATTGGCGTAGGTCAATCTCGCGTTGACGGTGAACCACGTTCGCTCGGCGTTGAGGTTGCCCATCCATGAAGGCGTGTTGCCGCGAAAGGGCTGTGCCCGGGTGAAGCCGGTGAGTCCCGCGGCGGCCGGGCCGGTGTCGTTGGTATCTTCCTTGAAGTACTCCCAGCGGCGCTGAATCGTGAGACGGAAACCTTTGAGCAGGACGTCGCCACCGAGGCGATAGTCGTCGAACTGCTGGGTGATGTTGCGGAAGATGGGAAAGATGGGGCTGCGCGAGTCAAACTCCTGTTCAGTGGTGAGCGCGGCTCCCTTTTGCGTGACGCGGCCGTAGCCCGCGCGGATGCGAAAGGAACCTTGCGGGAACAGAGTTAGTTCATGATCCTGCCAGCGATGGGTGGTGTCTTCGAGGTGCTGACCGCTGGCGACGGTGAGGCCGGGATTGAAGTATTCGTTCTGACGCCAGAGCATGTCGTACCGGTAGAGCCGATTCTTCTGCACCCGGACCGTGGCCGATTCATAAGGATCGTTACCGAGCCCCTGCGTGGAGAGGACGATTTCATCGAACCATTTGCCATGACCATCGGCCGAGTTGACCGTGAGATAGCTACTGAGCAGGCGAAGACCGTTGCGATAGTTGACGTCGCTGCGGTATTTGCCTTCATTGCCACCGATCGAGGCAAGGCGGTAACCGAATTCCCACGACTGCACGATGTTGTAGTCGCCTTTGTTCTCACCGCGGACCGGACCGACTTTTTCTCCGGTGGTCGGCGCGACGGTATCCTGGGCGAGAATCACGGCCGGCATCAGAAGAGTCGCGAAAAGAAGATTTCTCATAGCGCGGTTCTCATCTCAGGAAGGTCGCATCGGCATTCGATCCGTGGATGCGCACGTGGCAGAGCGTGCACTTCTGATATTTGGGATCGAGCATGTTGTGCGCGGCCGATTGCTTGAACACGCTCGCATTCTGGCGGCCGAAGGTGCCCGCGCCATTGTGGCATTCGAGGCAGAGCGTAAAGACCACGGGACGCCGGAGCAGTTTCGCGTTCATGGAGCCATGAGGAACGTGGCAGCCTTCGCAGCCTTCGACGCGCACACTGGCGTGCTCGAAGACGAAGGGTCCGCGCTTATCGATGTGGCACTTCATGCAGGGCTGTTCGTTGTCGAGAGTGGGAGTCACGAGCGCGGCGCTGGTTCCGGTACGCCAGGACGGAGCCATGGTCCCGTGAGGATTGTGGCAATCGGTGCATTGCACTGCGCCTTCATTGACGCGGTGCTTCGAAGGCATTTCGAACTGCGCGCGAATGGAGGTGTGGCACGTATAGCAGAGTTCGGTCTGCTGTTTGGCGAGCAGGAACTTCGGCGTCGCCGGCTTGTGAATGGAGTGGCAGCTGGTGCAGGCGACGTCAGCCTGAGTGTGGGCGGAACGGCGGATATTGGCGCGAGAGAGATCTTTCGAATGGCAGGTCAGACAGGTATCGAGCGCCTGATCGGGGGTGAAAAGCGAGAAGGCTTTGATGGTGGCCTTGCCTCCGCGCGCCTGAACGTGGTCGCCCCCGGCGCCGTGGCAGCCTTCGCAGCCGGTCTTTTCGGCCGGTTCTTTTCCCGAGGCAATCGACTTGAAGTGCGGATTCTTATAGAAAGTCAGCCAGACATCAGGGTGGCAGGTCTTGCAAACTGCACTGCCGACGAAGGTGTTGGCGGCTGCGAATAAGGGTGCGGCAAACAGGAAAATGCCCAGAAGTTTTCGCGCCCGATTCATCTATATCCCGCTTCCCATCTGAACAGATCAGGGTTCCGCACTTGTGCGCGAGTTGTCAAATTTTTGTACAGACGCTTTTTGGACAGATACAGATATCATGAACTGGTCACGGTTCAGACGCAGTTCCGCCAGCTGTGCTATCCGGGCTGCGCGCGAATCCCTCGATCACGGCGGCGAAGTGGTTATCCTGAATTGACAATGCCCATTCAGGAGAGTGCGGTCGCGAAATACGAGTCCGTCATCGGTCTCGAAGTACACGTACAGCTGGCGACCCGGACTAAGATTTTCTGCGGATGCCCGACCAGTTTCGGCGCGGCGCCGAACAGCAATGTATGTCCGGTTTGTCTGGGCCTGCCGGGAGCGTTGCCGGTGCTGTGCCGCGATGCCGTGGAACTGGGAATGAAGGGGTCGCTCGCGCTCAACTGCGCGGTGCGGCCGGTCTCACGCTTTGCCCGCAAAAATTACTTTTATCCAGATCTGCCGAAGGGGTATCAAATATCCCAGTACGATGAACCGCTGGCTGAGCATGGCTGGGTGGACATTGTGGTGGATGGCGCCAGGAAGCGAATCGGGGTCACGCGCGTTCATATGGAGGACGATGCGGGAAAGAGCCAGCACGAAGGCTTTCGCGATTCGGACCGGTATACCTATGTGGACCTGAACCGCAGTGGCACGCCGTTGATCGAGATTGTGAGCGAGCCCGATATGCGTTCTTCGGCCGAGGCATTCGCGTATCTTACGGAGCTGAAGCAAAATATTCAGTTTGTGCAGGCCTCAACGTGCGATATGGAAAAGGGGCATCTTCGTTGCGATGCCAATGTGTCGGTGCGTCCATGGGGGCAGCAGGAACTGGGCACGAAGGTTGAGGTTAAGAACCTGAATTCGTTCCGGTTCCTCAAGATGGCGATCGACTACGAGATCGAGCGGCAGGTCGCGGTTGTCGAGGGTGGTGGAAAGATTCATCAGGAAACGCGCCTCTACAATTCCGACAGTGGCGAGACGGTGGGCATGCGCAGCAAAGAAGATGCGAACGATTACCGCTATTTTCCGGAGCCGGATCTTCTGCCGCTACGGATCAGCGATGCGTGGCTCGGCGAGGTTCGGGCTGCGATGCCGGAGCTGCCGGGGGCGAAGCGGGCACGTTTCATCGAGTCGTATGGATTGCGCGAGTATGACGCGGAGGTGCTGACTTCCAGCCGGGCGCTGGCGGAGTTCTACGAGATTGTCGCGGAGACTTCGAAAGACCCCAAAGCGGCGGCGAACTGGGTGATGGGAGATCTTGCAGGATTGCTGAAGGCTGGTGGTCATGAGATCGAGGATTCGCCTGTCAGCGCCGGGGACCTGGGCGGATTGGTAGCGCTGGTCGCGAAGGGCGAACTCACCGGGAAGCTCGCGAAAGAGGTGCTGCCGAAGATGTTCCAGTCGGGCGAACCCGCCGCGGCGATTGTGGAGCGCGAAGGACTCAAGACAATTAGCGATACCGGTGCGATAGAGAAGATTGTGGACGAGGTGATTGCTCAGAATCCTAAGCAGGTGGAGCAGTATAAGAGCGGTAAGACGACGGTGATCGGATATCTGGTGGGACAGGTTATGAAGGCTTCACGGGGCCAGGCGAGTCCCGGAGCGGTGAACGATTTGTTGAAGGCGAAGTTAGGTTAGGGAGAAGAAAAAGATGCTGAAGGAAGGCGACAAGGCTCCGGAGTTCAAGGTTCTTACGGATACCGGGGAAGAATTCGATATGGCGCAGCACCAGGGCGAGAAGATCGTACTGTATTTCTATCCGCGGGCCGATACGCCCGGCTGCACGATCGAATCGTGCGAGTTTCGCGACACGGCTAAGAAGTTCGTGAAGAAGGGCGTGACGGTGCTGGGCGTGTCACCGGATACGACGAAGGCGCAGGCGAAGTTCAAGGAGAAATTCGAGCTGAACTTCACTCTTCTAGCGGACGACAACAAGGACATTGCGAATAAGTTCGGCGTGATGAAAGAGAAAAACATGTATGGGAAGAAGGTGATCGGCGTGGCGCGCACGACGTTCGTCATCGAGGGCGGGAAGATCACTAAGGTTTTCGAGAACGTGAAGCCCGAGGGTCACGCCGAAGAGGTTCTGGCGGCACTTTAGGTGTCTTGACAATATTCGTTTCAACAGCTACTGCTGAGGTGGATGAATCGCCGGGATCACCGGAGGAGGCAGTCTTCCTCGACCTGATGCGCACCACCGACCTGCTTTCGCGTCCGCTGGCGCAGTTGCTGAAAAGCGAGGACCTGTCAGCCACGCAATATAACATTCTCCGCATTCTTCGGGGAGCTTCCGAAGGCCTGGCGTGCGGAGAAATAGGGAATCGCATGATTACCCGCGATCCCGATATCACCCGCCTGCTCGACAGGCTGGAAAAGAGAATCTAATTTCTCGCAGCCGTGATTCGAGCGACCGCCGCATGGTCCTCACACGGATTGCGCCGGAGGGACTGGAAGTCCTCAGCGCGACTGGATGGACCGGTGCAGAGCGCTCATCGCGAGTTGCTGGGGCATCTGGGGCGGGAGCGCCGGCAATCCCTTACGGACTTGCTGGCTCTCTGCCGTAACGAGACCGTCTAGCATTTAACATATCTTTGTTGCAACGCATGTCGTTCCGGCGTAATCAAACTTTTGAAAGGAAGTAAACCAATGAGCACAACCACTACACCGGTCACCTCCACATGGAATCTGGACCCGGCCCACTCCGTCGCCGAGTTCAAGATCAGACATATGATGATCTCCAATGTGAAAGGGCATTTCACGGGTGTCTCCGGAGTTCTCACGCTCGACGAAACGGACGCCGCCAATTCCCATATCGAGGCGACCATTGATGCCGCAACGATCAACACGGGCGACGCGCAACGCGACACGCACCTGAGGAGCGCGGACTTTTTCGACGTAGAGAAATTTCCCACCCTCAGCTTCAAATCGACATCGGTTAAGCGAACAGGCGACGATGAGCTGGAAGCGACAGGAGATCTGACTATTCACGGCGTGACTCGGGAAGTGGTCTTTAACGTCGAGGGCCCCACTGCCCCGGGCAAAGATCCGTGGGGGAACACGCGCCGGGGACTTTCGGCAGTGACTAAGATCAACCGCAAGGATTTCGGTCTGACCTGGAATGCGGCGCTCGAAACCGGAGGCATCCTGGTGGGCGAAGAGGTTACGATTACGCTTGACGTTCAGTTTATAAAGGCGTGATTTGCTTCAGGGCGCGGCTTTCGCCTTCCTGACGGAAGAGAGGCATACCATAAACGCCACGCCTTTGGCGCGCAGATAAGCGCCGTCGGTGGTGGCACGCACCAGGTACGGCACCACGACGGAACCGGGCGCGGCCGATGTAAAGACCTCTTCCATGGCCAGGCATAACGGAGAGGTTAGCGAACTTGGATCCGTGGCCGGGTGTTCAACGGTATCTGCGTTAAGCAGGGAAACTGCGGGATCTCCGATGATTCTTGTGAGACGTGCGAAGATTTCATCGCGAGTTTCGCCTGGGAGACGGCGTCCATCCACCTGAGCCTCGGCGGTGTTGGGAATAACGTTGATGCGGATGCCTGCGTTGAGCATGGTGGGCGACAGAGTGAACTGCAGCATTGCCGCCCATTCCGGGTTGTGCTTCCGAATCTCGGCTGCGGGAACTTTCAAGCTTCGGCAGGAGGGGCGCAAGGCAGGCGTAATCCGGCAGCTTGCTCATGCGCTCAAAGTAAGTGCGGGTAGTGGTGCTTAACTGGACGGGCTGTTCGGCATCGTTCAGCTTCACGATCGCTCGGGCAGATGAACCACGGCGTTGTCGTCGCGCGGAATAGACGCATGACCCGCGCTGCCGTTCGCAAGCAGCCAAAAGCGCGTGAGAATCTTTTGCGCGGTTTCAATCTGAAAGACCGGTACACCTGAGGACGCCGTCAAAAGATATGAAATTCATTGAGCGCGAATTCCGCGTCGATCTTTGGCCAGGAATGCGCGATCACCCATGCAATGCCAAGGGAACCGGACTCCTCATCGGCTTCCGAGAGCAGGATGATGTCGCGATCAAGAGGTACGCGGCGGCGATGCAGATCGACTATGACCGCCAGTTCGGCCGCGAGGTTATTCCTATCGTCTTCGGCCCCGCGACGGTAGATATAGCCATTTTTTTCGATGGCGGAGAATGCGTCGACCGTCCATTGAGAACGATCGACAGGCACGACGTCGCTATGGGCAATCAGCAACAGGGGGCGCTGCTTCCCCGAGCCTTTCAGGCGTGCGATGAAGTTCATACGCTGTGGGTCGTCCCCCACAAGTTCGGCCGGGATGCCTTCGCGGTCCGCGACCTGCTTCAGATAGTTGGCGACGAGCGTTTCCCTGCCCGGCGGATTCGAGGTATCGAGACGGATCAGGTCGCGGAGATAACCGGCCCGCAAGATCACGCGGAGCCTGCGCCCAGGCGACCGGCCGCGAGCAGCAGCAATCCCGCCAGAGTCTTCATTTGTTCATTGTCCATGGTCGCCGCAGGTTTGCTACTGTGGGCCTGATGCCGCAAGAAACGTCTTTGCAGGACCCCCTTCGGTTTCATCGCAAGACTCCGCCCTGCGCGGTGGTGATCTACGGCGCGAACGGCGATCTCACCAAGCGCAAACTGATGCCGGCACTCTACCGGCTGGCATATGAAGGCAGGCTGGCGCCCGGTTTCGCGGTTATCGGACTGTCGCGGACTGCGATGTCGAGCGACGACTTTCGGGACCGGATGAAGGACTCGGTCAAGAAGTTTCTGGAAGATTCTCCGTTCGACGAAGATTTGTGGACATCATTCGCACAAGGCATTTTTTATCTGGCGGGCGACGTGGCGGATCAGGCTTCTTACGAAGCCGTGAGGAAGTGCCTGAGCGAAGTCGAGGAATCGCGTAAGACCGAAGGTAACGTTTTGTTCTATCTATCGACGCAACCGAGCCAGTACGCGCAGATTGCGGAGGGGCTGGGCGCGGCGGGGCTCAACAAGGGCAACGGATGGCGGCGCATCGTGATCGAAAAGCCGTTCGGCCACGATCTGAAGAGCGCGGTCGAGTTGAATGCTCGGCTGCAAAAGGTCTTCGAAGAGAAAGAGATCTACCGAATCGATCATTATCTGGGCAAGGAAACGGTCCAGAACATTATGGCGTTCCGGTTCGGCAACGGGATCTTCGAGCCGCTGTGGAACAGGACTTACATCGATCATGTGCAGATCACGGCGGCGGAGTCTATCGGCGTGGAAGGCCGTGGCGCGTATTACCAGGAAGCGGGCGCGCTGCGTGACATGATCCAGAACCATCTGCTGCAGGTGATGGCGACGGTCACGATGGAGCCCGCGTCTTCGTTTACATCGGACGCGGTACGCGACGAGCGCGCGAAACTGCTGCGCGCAGTCCGGATCATGCGGCCCGATCAGGTGCCGGATAACGCGGTGGCGGGGCAGTATGGATCAGGGCGATCGGGCAGTGAGAAGGTGCCGGGTTTTCGTGAGGAAAAGGGCGTTCATCCGGACTCGCAGACGGACACGTATGCGGCGGTCACATTTCTGATCGATAACTGGCGCTGGGCGGGCGTGCCATTTTATATCCGGACCGGGAAGGCGCTGCCCAAGCGGGTGAGTGAGATCGCGATCCAGTTCCGAACCGCGCCGCTCGCCATGTTCAGGAAGGCGACCGCGGGCGCGGAAACGGTGCCGAACATGCTGATTCTGCGCATTCAGCCCGAGGAAGGAATTTCGCTGCGCTTCGTTTCGAAAAGGCCTGGTTCGGGCATGCAGCTGAGGCCGGTTTCGATGGACTTTAACTACGGGTCGAGCTTCGGAGAGCGATCGCCTTCGGCCTACGAAACGCTGCTGCTGGACGCCATCACCGGCGATGCGACGCTCTACACGCGGCAGGACATGGTGGAGGCAAGCTGGTCGGCCGTGCAGCCGATTCTCGATTACTGGAGCACGCAGAAATTCGCTTTCCCGAATTATGAGGCGGGAACGTGGGGTCCTAAGGAGTCGGATGAAATGCTGGCGCGCTGGGGACACACGTGGAGGCGGCCGTAGCATGGCAGCCGGTGCTTCGATAAAACCGGACGGCATCCTCAAACAGCTGGGCGAGCTTTGGACGACGATGGCGAAGCCTGAGGCCGCTGAGCTTTCGGAGGGTGGGGTGCTGCGCGCGTGCGCGATGACGCTGATCAGCTTTGTCGACGATGAAGAAGATGCCCTCGCGCTGGGAGATATTCTTGCGAGCCTGATGAAAGAGCATCCGAGCCGCGCGGTGGTGGTGCGGTTGAAAGAAGGCGAGGACTTTCTCGACGCGCGCGTGTTCGCGCAATGCTGGATGCCTTTCGGTCATCGACGTCAGATCTGCTGCGAGCAGGTGGAGATTACGGCTTCGATGGACCGGCTGGCGGATGTGGCGTCGCTGGTGGGTCCGATTGCGGTGCCGGATCTGCCGCGGATGATCCTGCTGCGATCGGCGCGTTTGGTGCGGGCGGGGGCGCTGCGCAAAATTCTGGCGCTGGGGGATAAGATTATCGTCGATTCGGCGCGGGCGGGTGCGCCGGGATTCGGCGAGCTTGGCGGGCTGCTCGATGCAGGTCACATAACGGGCGATCTGGCGTGGACGCGGATTACCGAATTGCGCGCGCTGCTGGCGCAATTGCTGGACAAGCGGCGGCCGGCATCGATTCTGATCGAATATGCGGGGAAAGAGGCGGGGCCGGAATCGCGTTATCTTGAGGCCTGGCTTGCATCCTCACTCGAAGGCTGCCAGGTGGGGCTGAAAGGCAGCGGCGGCGCGGGCGATGGGAAACCACGCGCGATTCACGTGGATACGGATCTGGCTGTGGAGATTGGTCACGGGGCGGCCGAATACGACATCGGGACACTGCATCGGCGGGCGAGTATGTCGGCATGTTCGGATCAGGAATTACTGAATTCCGAGCTTAGTATTGTGGGTCACGACCTTGTCTTTGAACGCGCGCTGAACCATATAACGGCATGAGCGTTCAGGTCATTACCAGCGCCACAGGCGGCGCCGCAGCTGAGGCGTGCGGGGCCGCGATTCTGGATTCGATGCGAGTGGCGCGCGAGGCGCGGGGTTCGGCGAAAGTTGCGGTGTCGGGCGGCAGCACACCGCGAATCATGTTCGAATGGATGGCTCGTCAGGCCTTCGACTGGCGCGATATCGATTTGTACTGGGTGGACGAGCGGTGTGTGCCGGCGGACGATCCCGAGAGCAACTATCGGATGACGCGCGAAGCTTTGCTCGATGCGATACAGCTCGATCCGGGACGCATTCACCGGGTTCAGACCGAGTTCGCGCCGGACGAGGCGGCGGCACTTTACGCTGCGGATATTCGGTCATCCTTCGGGCTCGTTGAGGGTGAATTGCCTGTGTTCGATGTGTTGCAGCGGGGGATGGGTCCGGATACACACACGGCGAGTTTGTTTCCCGGCGAACCGATGATTGGGAATCATACGTCGATTGCAGCCGCGCTGTGGGTGGAGAAATTTCGCCAGCATCGCGTGACGCTGCTGCCCGGTGTGCTCGAGCGGTCCCGGTTGACGGTCTGCCTGGTGACCGGCGCGGATAAGGCGGAGGGACTGGCGCGGGTGTTGCGGGGACCCGTGAATCGGCTGGAGACGCCGGCACAGATTTCTTCGCCGGAGATGATCTGGTACATAGACAAAGTAGCAGCGGCGGGCCTCGCCGGTTAGTTATTCCACTCGGCGGATCAGGCGCGCGGTGCCCGAGACGAGACCCTGAATGGTGCCAAGCTCAGTGGTGCTCCACTCGATTTCGAGGGCGTTCTCGCCGGTCAGTTTCATGGTCAGTTCACCTTTAGAGCCACCTGGCCCCCGCCATGGGCAGACGATGTGTGAACCGCCAGCCGTGCCGGTGAATTCAAAATTGACATCGGGCGAGATGGCGCGATCCACAATCTGGTACCGGGAACGATAGCGGCCGTGGATGACCCCATCATCCTCGTTAAGGGTGGCTTCAATGAATTCGGGGGGATAAACGGCGCTGGGGTCGCGGCCGATATCGCTCACGCGTTTGTAGAACCAGGTACCCGCGAAGTGGCCGACGGGACCCGGAAGCGCAGAGAGTGCCGTAGCTCCCGATGGCCTGATTGTACGCACCCGAAGACGCGTGAGTTCATGGATGGCGGCATCGCGCTCCGCGGTCGCCGCGCTGAGTTCAGATCTTAGCTGCGCGAATTCGGAAGGCAGGTCGGAATTGCCGGCCGACGTGTTGACCAGCGGCTTCTGCGCATTCACGCGATCGTTTACGGGGAATGGACCGGAAGGGGGGCCGTCCTGCGCGAGCCAGATGAGCATCACCACAATGACCAGGACGGCTCCCATCCACGCGAACCGGGACATCAGGCGTTGAAGTTTTGGACCTGAATCGGGGCCAAAGACGATGGTGGGCGGTGAGGGCGCTTCGAGGCTGTAATCGTAGCGGCGGCGGCGTTCGGGGTCGGAAAGAACGGAATAGATGCGATTAATTTTCCGCATCTGAATCTCAGCGCTGTTCTTGAGTTGCGCGTCGGTTTGCCGATCGGGATGGAGGAGGCGGACGAGGGCGCGAAAGGCGTCGCGGATCTCTTCGGGAGACGCGCTGTTGGATACGCCAAGTCCTTCGTAATAGGTGAGATCGCCGAGACGGTGCAACAGAATTATTGTATCGCTCGGTTTGTGAGAGGGGCGCCCGGGCGGAGGCCGGGACTGCGTTTGCGGATCTGGGGTGAAGGAGGCGGTGGGTTAGAATGGGCGGAAGCACCTCTTCCTTTCTAAACGAAATTCCCCGGTCGTCTAACGGTAGGACAGCGGCCTTTGGAGCCGTGAATCGTGGTTCGAATCCAT
>JBDUBZ010000073.1:0-12513 GCA_040003745.1 Terriglobia bacterium | reverse complement strand
CCACGATGTGAGGATCTCCAGATCGTGCTTCGTGGTCTCGGGCCAGTAGAGCTTGCGGTAGCGCAGATGATACTCAATCACGTTGAACCAGGTCTGGCGGGGCCCCAGTGCATAAAGCCAGAAAACCGGGGTGAAGGGAATCGCCGCTCCCACACAGAATGCGACGAGCTTTGGCCATTTACGTCCCGCGAGGTTGTGGATGAGCATCCATCCAAACAGCACAGGTGCGGCAGCAGCTGTCAGGAGAGAGCAGGCGACCGCGACGCCAGCCGCGAGACCGGCCAGCGCGGCCATCACGGCTCGGGTTCGATTCACCGCCACAAGGGAGATCCGAAACGCCAGCACAACTGCGAACAGGCTGATCCCGTAAGGCTGCGCCACGGGTCCATATAAGAAAACCCTGGCGTTCAGGCCGGTAAAGAGACAGGTGGCAACGGCAGCGGCGAAGCGCCAGCGTGGCACGGGGAAATGGGCGAAGACGTAGTCGGCGGCGAGCCATACCGTGCCTGTCACAAAGAGCGCTTCAGCTGCATGCGGCGCGCGCCAGCCTGGTCCGAACAATCGCAGCAGCCCGGCGTTCCAGTAGGCGCTAAGTGGCGATTGCGGGAAGCAGAAATCGATATAAGGCTTGCGGCCGAGGTTGATGAGCTGTGCGGCCAGCAGGTGGTAGCTTTCGTCCCAGGAGAAGGCCCGGGTCTGGGAATAGATCAGCAGCGCCGTGGCGTAGAGCGCGAGAATCAGATACAAGGCGCGGCGTTCTTTTTGAGACGGAGCGTCCATTGCGCATTGTGGCATAAGGCGCCGAAACGTATGCAAACAGAGCCTGACGATATCGTGGTATCAGCCCTGCAAAAACATATGGCCGAATCGCTGCGCTCAAGCGCGAGCTTTGATGAATGGGATCGTGCGGAGGGCACCCCGGGGCCGATGGGCGCTACGTGGATTCCGTCGCTCAAGGCGTGGAATTTCGCCCTGTATTCGCGGCGCGCGACGGGTGTAACGCTACTCCTCTACGGAGCCCATGATGCCGTAAATCCGGTGCTCGAACAGCAACTGAGCTCCGGAATGAACAAATCCGGCAGGATCTGGCACTGCTGGATTCCAGCCTCGCGAGCGCCGGGCGCGGTCTATTACGCATACCGCGTGCAGGGGCGCTATGAGCCCTCGGACGGATTTCGCTTCGATGCACAAAAGATCCTGCTCGATCCGTTTGCGCCGGCGGTCTATTTCCCCCCGGATTTCAACCGCATCGCAGCTGGTCTTCCCGGCCCCGACGACGGCTGCGCACCGCTCGGCGTGCTCCCGAAAGATCATGCCGCCACCGGCCGGCAGATTGAGCGGTCCCCACGGCCCAGCCACGATCTGATCGTCTACGAATTACACGTGAAGGGATTCACGGCGCGTGCGAATTCCGGCGTGAGCCCGCGGAACCGGGGTACGTTTGCAGGACTGGCCGAAAAGATCCCCTATCTCAAGAGCCTTGGCGTGACCGCCGTCGAGTTGATGCCCGTACACCAGTGCGACCCACAGGAAGGTAGCTTCTGGGGCTACATGACTCTGAACTTCTTTTCGCCGCATCGCGGTTACTCGGCCAGCGAAACCAGTGAAGGCGCGGCGGAAGAATTTCGCGCGATGGTCGACGCCTTTCACGACAACAACATCGAAGTGTGGATGGATGTGGTTTATAACCACACCAGTGAAGCCGGCGCGGACGGACCAACCTACTGCTACCGGGGAGTCGACAACCAGTCCTACTATCTGCTGACCGCGGACCGCGGCCGTTACCGGAATGACACCGGCTGCGGCAATACGCTGCGCTGCGACCATCCCGTGGTGCGGGCGCTGGTGCTTGAGAGCCTGTTGTACTGGATCGACACCATGAAGATCGACGGCTTCCGATTCGATCTGGCCTCGGTATTTACGCGGACTTCGTCTGGCGGCATGGATCTCGAGCATCCCTCGCTCATCTCAGATATCAGCTTCCTGGGGGGCCGGCGCGGGGTGCGTATGATAGCGGAAGCCTGGGACATTGAGAGCTATCTGCTGGGGCCTGCCTTTCCCGGCATCAACTGGCGTCAGTGGAACGGCCGATTTCGCGACGATATTCGCGATTTCGTCCGCGGCGTCTCAGGAAGCGTTGGCGCCCTGATGCTTCGCCTGTATGGAAGCGACGACTTGTTTCCCGACGATCCCAGGAACTCTTATCGCCCGTTCCAGAGCGTCAACTTCGTTACGGCGCACGATGGTTTCTGCCTTTACGACCTGGTCTCTTATAACTATAAGCACAACCTCGCCAATGGCCACAACAACACCGACGGCACGGACGACAACCGCAGCTGGAATTGCGGCTGGGAAGGCGATGAAGGGGTTCCAGGCGAGGTTCTCGCGCTGCGGCGCCGGCAGGCGCGCAATTTCATGTGCCTGCTGATGCTCGCCAATGGTACGCCGATGTTTTGCGCGGGGGATGAATTGCTCTTTTCCCGCCGGGGCAATAACAATCCTTACAACCAGGATAATGAGATCAATTATCTGGATTGGGATCTGCTCGGGACCAATCGCGACTACTTGCGCTTTGTGCAGGGAATGATCGCGTTTCGCAAAGCGCATCCTTCCATTGCCCGCAGCTTATTCTGGCGCGAAGATGTGAGCTGGTATGGCGCGAGGGACCACATTGTCGATTTATCGCCGGGCGGACACACGCTCGCTTATTGTCTGCGCGGTGCCAGGCTGAACGATGACGACCTCTACGTCATGGTCAACGCGGGCGCGGGCGACGTGCGATTTGAGATCCAGGAAGGCGAGGCATCCCGCTGGCGGCTGGTCGCGGATACCAGTCTTCCCGCTCCGCATGATTTCGTCGATCCGGACGTGAGGACGAGCCTGACCACGCGCGACTATCTCATGACCGGCCGGAGCGTCGCTGTGTTCTGCAGTAGTGCGCGATAAGTGCTCCCGGGACCAGGGCATACGGGGTTGTACGATTGTATTAGTTCCCGCTTCTAACACTTATATATGAGCCCAGCGACGGCGGCAGGCCAGAATCGCGCTCTGCGTTTTTTTGACGCAACGATCGTAAAAAAAGCCATCATGGCGGTGACGGGGCTGGTGTTATTCGGCTTCGTTACCGGACATCTTGTGGGTAACCTGCAGGTGTTTCTGGGACCAGCGCGATTGAACGCCTACGCCGCGTTCCTTAAGGGGAATCTGGAATTGTTGTGGGGAACGCGGATCGTACTGCTCGTCTGCGTTCTGGCGCACATTGTGGTTACCATTCAACTGGCTCAACTGAAGAACAAGGCCAGACCCGTTGCTTACGTCAAGAAAAGGAATCCCCATTCGAGCGCGGCATCGCGCACCATGTATTACACCGGCCCCATGATCGCGGCCTTCGTTATTTACCATTTGCTGCACTTTACGGTCGGCATAGTGCATCCGCGATTCACGGAAGGCGACGTTTACGCGAATCTTGTATACGGTTTCAGCCAATGGCCTGTATCCCTCGCCTACGCGATTGCGATCGGCCTGCTCTGCCTGCATCTGAATCATGGGCTCTTCAGCATTTTTCAGACGCTGGGTCTGGCGCATCCAAAATACATGCCGGGAATCAAAAAGGGAGCGATGGCGATCTCGATTCTTTTCTTTGTGGGCTTCGTTTCCATTCCCGCTGCCGTGCTGGCAGGAATCGTCCACTTATAGAGCGACATGGTACTCGACTCCAAAGTTCCCTCGGGACCGATTGAACTAGCCTGGGAGAAGGCCCGCTTCGAAATGAAGCTGGTGAACCCGGCCAACAAGCGGAAGTTCCGCGTCATTGTGGTCGGCTCCGGCCTGGCGGGCGCGTCGGCCTCGGCGTCGCTGGGCCAACTGGGATATAACGTCAAGTGCTTCTGCTTTCAGGACAGCCCTCGGCGCGCGCACTCGATAGCCGCGCAGGGCGGCATTAACGCGGCGAAAAATTATCAGAACGATGGCGACAGTGTATTCCGGCTGTTCTATGACACGGTAAAGGGCGGCGATTTCCGGGCGCGCGAATACAACGTATACCGTCTTGCGCAGATCAGCGTGCAGATCATCGATCAATGCGTCGCGCAGGGCGTGCCGTTCGCCCGTGAATATGGCGGCCTGCTGGCGAATCGCTCGTTTGGCGGGGCGCAGGTCTCGCGCACATTTTATGCGCGCGGCCAGACGGGCCAGCAGTTGCTGCTTGGAGCCTACCAGGCGCTGGAAGCCCAGGTGGAAGCGGGCCGGGTGCAGATGCTTCCGCGGACCGAAATGCTCGACTTGGTCATTGTCGATGGAAAAGCGCGGGGTATTATCACGCGCAACCTCGTGACCGGGGAGATTGAATCGCACGCGGCCGATGCGGTGATTCTCGCGACCGGCGGCTACGGCAACGTTTTCTATCTGTCTACGAACGCCAAGGGCTCCAACTGTACGGCGATCTGGCGCGCGTACAAGCGCGGGGCGGCCTTCGCCAACCCGTGCTTCACACAGATTCATCCCACGTGCATTCCGGTTTCGGGCGACTACCAGTCGAAGCTCACGTTGATGAGCGAATCGTTGCGCAATGACGGCCGTATCTGGGTGCCTGAGAAGCCCGGAGACAGGCGCCCGGCCAGCCAGATTCCAGAGAACGAGCGCGACTATTATCTCGAACGGCGGTATCCGAGTTTTGGAAATCTGGTTCCCCGCGATGTGGCGTCGCGCGCCGCCAAAGCGGTCTGCGATGAAGGCCGCGGCGTGGGTGAGACCGGGCTGGGCGTGTACCTTGATTTTGCCGAAGCTATTGCGCGGCTGGGGCGGGACACCATTGAAGAGCGCTACGGGAATCTGTTTGAAATGTATGAGCGCATTACCGGAGACAGCCCTTATCAAACTCCCATGCGCATCTATCCCGCGATTCATTACACGATGGGTGGATTGTGGGTCGACTACCAGTTGATGAGCACCGTTCCGGGACTGTTCGTGCTGGGCGAGGCGAACTTTTCCGATCATGGCGCCAATCGGCTGGGCGCGAGCGCTCTCATGCAGGGTTTGTCCGATGGATACTTCGTCATCCCGTACACGCTGGGGAATTACCTGGCTTCGACAAAGCTCGAAAAGGTGAGCGAAGATCACACGGCATTCCGGGAGGCAGCGGAAAGCGTGAATGGGCGCATCGCGCGCTTCCTTGAAATTCGCGGGCAGCGCACGGTAACTTCTTTTCATCGCGAACTGGGGAAGATTGTCTGGGATCACTGCGGCATGTCACGCACGGCCGAAGGCTTACGGTCGGCTATGGAAAAAATACGAGTGCTGAGGGAAGAGTTCTGGAGCAATCTCAACGTTCCGGGCTCGGGCGACGATCTGAATCAGCAGCTCGAAGTCGCGGGGCGCGTGGCCGATTTCTTTGAGTTGGCGGAGTTGATGTGCCGCGACGCGCTCGAGCGTAACGAGAGCTGCGGGGGCCACTTTCGCGAGGAATTTCAAACGGAAGACGGCGAAGCCCTGCGCGACGATCAGCACTACCAGTATGCCGCGGCATGGGAGTTCAAAGGGCCCGACTCGCCGCCGGAGTTGCACAAAGAATCGCTGGAGTTTGAATACGTCCACCCGGCCCGGCGGAGTTACAAGTGAAATTGATTCTTCACGTCTGGCGCCAGAAGAATGCCGCGGCCCCCGGGAGCATGGAACGATACGAGGCGAACAATGTGAACGCCGACATGTCGTTCCTTGAAATGCTCGACGTTATGAATGAAGAGCTGATCGCGGGCGGGCGCGAGCCGATCGCCTTTGAGCACGACTGCCGCGAGGGAATCTGTGGTTCGTGCGGATTCATGATCAATGGAATCGCACACGGTCCGCAGCGGGGAACCACTGTATGCCAGCTGCACATGCGCCACTTCCACGATGGCGATGAGTTGTACCTCGAGCCATGGCGCGCAAAGGCTTTTCCTGTTATTAAGGACTTGGTCGTGGAACGAGGCGCGTTCGACCGCATCATCTCGGCGGGTGGCTATATTGGAGTTCGCACGGGCAGTGCACCGGATGGCAACGCCATTCCGATCGCAAAGGAGGATTCCGATCGCGCCATGGATGCGGCCGCCTGCATCGGATGCGGCGCGTGCGTCGCTGCCTGCCCGAACGCGTCCGCCGCACTCTTCACAGGGGCTAAAATATCGCACCTTGGCTTGCTGCCTCAGGGCCAGACAGAACGGTCCCGGCGTGCTCTGCGAATGGTGACGCAATACAATTCCGAGCTCTTTGGGAGCTGCACGAACATCGGTGAGTGTGAGGCCGTCTGCCCGAAGCAGATTGGAATCGAGGTTATCTCGCGAATGAACCGCGATTTTCTTCGGGCCGGCTTGAAAGACCGATCGGGCCGGGCCTGAAGGCGCTCAGGTACGCGCTTTTGCCGGCCAGCCGCTGAGGCGCTCACGGTTTAACCGAAGCGACGGTGAGGCGGGCGCCGGAAAATTCCATAAGTTCAGCTAAGATTGCTTCTGACATGGGGCGATATTTTTCGGTAAGCGTGCGATCCTGGTCCTGCTTTCCTTTCGAATGCAATCGGTTTAGCCGAAAACAATCCGTTCGGGTCTTTCCATTGGTTATTCCCGACTTGGCCTGAAGATGAAAGTATGTCCCTTACCCGTGACCAGGCGCGAAAAAGGCGGCAGTTTTCGGCTAATAGTGGCTAATAGCGGCTAAAAGTTCTTGACATCGAGGTACTAGGACTATAAAATGTTAGGAAGGATACTAGATTTAATATTGGTCGCCGCCGATGACTCAGCTTAGTGAACCAGCAAACGGCCCCCCGACACAGGCGCCAGCACAGATCCGGATTTTGATTGTCGACGACAACAGCCTTTTCCGGGATGGGCTTGCCCATCTGCTTTCAATGCAGGAAGACTTTTCCGTCGAAGGTGTATCCGACTCTGTTGTCCCCGCCGTAGAGCAGGTCCGAAAGATCCGGCCCAACGTACTGCTTCTGGGATGGCCGGCCAGTTCCGCAGGAAGCCAGAAGCTATTTGCGGCAATTTCAGAGGCCAAGCTCCCTTCCCGCGTCATCATACTCACGAACGATGACACGAAAGAGGATTTTGTCGAGGCGATCAAGCACGGCTGCTGTGGGGCCGTCCCCAAACAGACTTCCACCGAGATGCTGCTGAAGAGCATCCGTTGCGTTCATGCTGGCGAGTTTTGGCTGGACCGCGCCACGACGGCGAACGTGATTCGGAATCTGGCGAAGAAGGGCGCGACAAATAGCGCCTCATCGCGGCCTGGCGTCCGGGATAACAGCGCCGCGCTCAGCCAGCGGGAGCGCGAAATCGTGGTTCTGGTTGCACAGGGTTTTAAGAATAAGGAAATGGCGGAGAAAATGTTCATCAGCGAACAGACCGTCAAGAACCATCTGCACAACATCTTCGACAAGGTTGGGGTATCCGACCGGCTCGAACTCGCTTTGTACGCGATTCATCACAATCTGCACGAAGCGGCCTGAGCGGCCCGCAGGCAACCCTACTCCCGGGGCGCGATCCCCAGCGCGCGCATTTTCCGGTACAGATTGCTGCGTTCGAGGCCGAGCATTTCGGCCGCCCGGCTCACGTTGCCACCGGCATCCTCAAGCTTCTTCTGAATGTAGTCACGCTCCGCCGCCTCGCGCACGTCCTGCAGGCTGCCATACCGATCCTGGGCCCTCCCGGATACAGATTTGCGCGCCGGTTGCAGCGGAACATGCCGCGCCTCGATTCTGCTTTGCGGATTTAGAATCACTATGCGCTCAATCAGGTTGCGCAGTTCGCGAACGTTCCCGGGCCAGTGGTAATCCTCGAGCAATTGAAGCGCATTCGGGCTGAGTTCTTTCGCCTTTCGTCCATAAGCGTGGGCGAACTCCTCGAGAAAGTATCCGGCAAGCGCGGGGATATCCTGTTTACGCTCGCGCAGAGGCGGCACGTAGAAAGGAATTACGTTCAGGCGATAGAACAGGTCTTCGCGGAAATTTCCTTTTTCAATCTCTTCGTCGAGATTCTTGTTGGTCGCGGCGACAACGCGAACGTCGACGCGAATCGATTCCTGGGCGCCGACCGGCTCGAAGCGCTGCTCCTCAAGCGACCGCAATACCTTAGCCTGCGTCTTCAGGCTCATATCCCCGACTTCGTCCAGGAAGAGCGTACCCCCGTCCGCTTTCTGAAACTTGCCGATTTTGCGCTCGTGAGCGGCGCTAAAGCTGCCCTTCATGTGTCCGAAAAGCTCGCTCTCGATGAGGTCTTCGGGAATAGCCGCGCAGTTCACTTCGACGAACGGGTTTGACGAGCGGGGGCTCAGAGCATGCAAGGCGTGCGCGACCAGTTCTTTGCCGGTGCCGCTTTCGCCGAAGATCAAAACCCGGCCGTTGGTTCCGGCCATGAGCGCGAGTTGCTGGCGCAGGGCTTTCATGGGAACGCTGTCGCCTACGATGTTAGGATGGCCGGTGGCCGATTCGCGCAACTGCTCGTTCTGCATTCGCAGCCGGCGATGGTCGATCGCGTTTTTGATGACCAGTAAAACACGGTCAATCGACAACGGCTTTTCGAGAAACTCCCAGGCCCCGAGCTTGGTCGCCTTAACGGCGGTTTCGATCGTTCCGTGACCGGATATCATCACCACAATGGGCCGGAGGGCGGCGGGAATCCTCTGTATCCGGCTCAGCGTCTCGAGCCCGTCTATTCCGGGAAGCCAGACATCGAGCAGGACCAGGTCGTAGTTCGAGGTCCCGAGCGCATCGAGACATTCCTCGCCTCCGGTGGATGTATCCGCGGCGAAGCCCTCATCCATCAGCACGCCCTTGAGGGACTGCCGGATGCCGGGTTCGTCGTCGACTATCAGAATGCGCGGCGGATTCATAGACTAACGGATGAGAGCGTCAAACGGACAAAGCCGCGGCAGAGACAGCGGGCCGCTGATCCTCCGGCAGAAGAGCGGGTAGTTCAACCGTGAACTGGGCGCCACAAGGTTTATTGTCCTCGACGCGAATGCTCGCTTGATGTTCGGACAGAATGTGGCTGACGATGGCGAGGCCAAGACCTGTGCCGCGGGCCTTAGTCGAGAAGTACGGAAGGAATAATTTCTCCTTCTCGTCGGGGGTAATGCCGCAGCCGGAGTCGGCGAAGACGATCTCAACGGAATCCGCCGGACCTGGTCGCGTGATGACGCGCAGATACTTCACGGGAGCGTCCTGCATGGCTTCCGCTGCATTATCGACGAGGTTGATGACAACCCGCTTGAGCTGTTCGGGATCGGCCGATACCGGGGGCAGATCTGAGGATAGATCGAGACTGACCTCAATGCCTTCCAGCCGGCCTTCGAATACGCTCATGCCACTGGTGACAACGTCATTTATGTTGCAGGGCACAGGTTCGGCGGTAGGCAGGCGCGAGAATTCGGAAAATTCGTCGACCAGCCGCTTCACCGAAGCTGTTTCTTCGAGAATGGTCCCGGTGCATTCGCGAAGCAGGCGGTCGACCGCCGGCGGCAGGGCGGCGCGATTAGTCTGCCGCAGAATGCGTTCGGCGGACAACGCGATCGGCGTAAGCGGATTCTTGATTTCATGCGCCACGCGCCGGGCGACCTCACTCCAGGCCGCCATTTTTTGAGCGCGCAGCAGGTCGCTCGTATCTTCGATTACCACCACGAAGCCCGGATTGCGGCCGCGTTCGACGGCTGCGACGGTAACGGCCAGATGGAGCGTCCTGGCGGTGGTCCTGATTTCGAGCTGCTGCGTGGCGACGCCTGCTCGCCGCGCCCGGTTCATCAGATATCGGATCTCCGCCGCATCTTCAGGGGAGAAGAGATCGTCGAGCCGCGACGCCGCGTGGCCCTTCGATTCGGGGAGGATCGTGTAGAGAGCCTTGTTGACACGCTGCACGCTGCCGGTGGAGTCGATAGAAATGATGCCCGTAGGAATGCTTTCAAGAATCGCTTCCGTGAATCTGCGGCGTTCGTCGAGTTCGGCGCGGCTTGCCTCCAGGTCCGAAGTCATAAGATTAAACCCGCGCACCAGCTGCGCCAGTTCGTCGATGCCCTTGGCGTCCACGCGCCAGGTGAGATTCCCCTTGCTGACCTCTTCCGCTGCCCGGACCAGCGCGGAGATGGGACTGGAAATCTGGCGCGCGAGAAACAATGCGAGCCACCCGGCGACGTAAAGAACGAAGATCGCGATCAGAATCAGGACCTGGAGATAGAACGTTCGAATATGGCGCTGGTGCTCGCGAAGCTGCTGAAAGTGACGAACCTCTTCCTCTATATCGCGGACCTGGGCGGCCACGTCGATAGGCACCGCCTCATGGACAAAGACCGTACCGGCCGGAACCCCGTTCAGCAGGATCGGAGCGGCCGCCACTCCATACGCAGTGGCGTCGAACGGCATTTTTCCGAAGCGCGCCACCGGCTGCATAGATTTCGAGGGGAGTATCCACGCGGAGTCGATAGAGCGCTGGCGGCAGAAGCGGTTGAGCCACGCGGTGTCGGCGGCGGAATTCATCAGCTGGGCCTGAGTTTCTGGCAGCGAAGCGAGTAACTGGGCTTCGGCGAGGGCTTTGCCTGTGGTCTGGCGTTCGATGGCCGTCGAGATCAGGATGGAATCCTGCATCGCGTTTTCGCGCGGTTGAGTGAACCACCGGGCCAGCGTTGCGTTCATGACGTAGTAGTTGAACAGCACCATGAACACGACGGGCATGATGCTGAGAGCGAGCGCGCCCGCAAATAACTTCGTTCGAATGCGCGAGCCGAAGCGATCGCTGCGGCGCTCCACCCACAGTTTGACGATAAACCGCACGAGCATGAACCCGAGCGTCACCATCAGCAGGAAGATCAGGAGCGAGAGGCCGAAGAAAACGAAGGTTTGCGCAGGGTCGAGCTGCAGTCCTCCCGAGCTGAAAGGAAGGATCGCGAGAACGATCAGAAGGATCGCAAAAAGGCCGTATAACAGGCGTTTGCGCATGGGTGACTTTCAGTATAACGGCATAAAAAAAGCGGGCCCGGTGAACCGGACCCGCCCGAGGGGAAACAGTTAGTCCAATTTAGAAGATCAGCTTCACCGAAACCTGAATGTTGCGCGGATTGCTTGAGAAGACATACTCAGGATCGTTGAAATGAGCATTACCAGGCGTCAGATAGTTGCGAATGGCGCCGCCCGTGTTCAGGACATTCGGATTGTCGACGCGGCCGGGGAAACCCGGTATGAACTGAGCGTGGTTAAAGAGATTGAAAAGTGTGCCTGCGAACTGCAGCTTGTACCGTTCTCCATAGCTGAAGTTTTTAAGCAAGTTGAGGTCGACATTATCGATGGGGCGACCGGGAAGTGTGTTGCGCCCACCGTTCGCAAACGCGCCGCTGCCCGCTTTGATATAGCGAGCGTTCGGATTGGTTGCAAGATAGGCCACGGTATAGCCAGCAGCGTTCGTGAGAGCCTTTACGCCGCTGCCCGTGCCATCCTGCCCCGCGGGGTTGATGATAGTTCGATCGGCGGCCGAATCGCCGTTGAGGTTAGAATCGGTGGCGCTTTGAACGGTGGCATATTCCGGCGACTCGTAGGTGTAGATCGGCGAGAACGTCCAGTTGCCGAGCAGGTTTTTGGCTACCCAGTTAGAGTGGTTGAACCAGCTGGATTCGTAATAGGCGGCAAACGTAAAACGATGCCGGCGATCAAGAGCCGAGGTCGAGCGATCTGCCGACAGATTCTGGAAATCCTGCGGGCGGCGAGGCGTCAGATAGGTGGTGAAGAAATCCGCAGTGCTGTTGTCGATCAGGTGGCTCCAGGTGTAAGCTGACTGGAACTGCAGACCGTTCGAAAAGCGGCGGTTCAACTGCAAAGCCAGTCCGTGATAGGTCGACCAGCCGATCGGCGCATCTACAACAAAGGCGCCATTGGTAAAGCCATTGGCCGCAAACGCGGGGACAATGTTCGAGATTGAGGCGAGCCCGCCTGGTCCATTCAGGGTGAGAGGCAGCGAGTTAAGGGTTGCCTCGCTGGGCTGACTCAGGTAAGTCGGGAGCGAGTTGGTCGGTGTGACGACGGTCCGTTTGTTAATGCGGGTCTGAACATTGAGGTGAATGCCGCGGGTTCCCAGGTAGCGAGCTTCGAACGTATAGTTATTGGCGAACACATGCTGTACGCCAAGGTTCCACTGAATCGAGTAAGGTAGCTTCTGATCCGGAACATACGCGGCGGTGTTGGCCCGAGCCTGAGCGGCTGTCAGTGCGGAACTGACGGTAGTATTCGGCTTGATTCCGCCGTTCGCGAGGAAGTTTGAATTGATCGGGGTCCCTGTGATGTTGGTGACGTCCGCAGTGGTGGATAGCTGGGGAGGCAGGGACAGAATTCCGATATTGTCAAAAAGAACGTCATACGCCATTCCAAACCCCGCGCGGATGGAAGTCTTGCCATCTGTTCCCGGCGAATAAGCAAAGCCAATGCGCGGGACGAAATTCTTCGTCTGGGCTTTCGGCACGCCAAAGGTCAGGAAGCCTGGAACGCTGGCGATGGAGTTGAGGATC